>NZ_JACJPC010000141.1:0-186119 GCF_014695875.1 Leptolyngbya sp. FACHB-541
GGGGGAGTGCCCCTTCGGGGCACTCCCCCGGCTTTTATATTGATTGTGGCTACCTACTTGAGTTAACTATCTATCTTAGTGGTCAGGTCGTCATTCACAACAAAAGCCACTAGAAAAGTTATGGCGTTTGAACGGCATGGACTGAAATCATTTTGAAAACATACTGGATGCTAGCCTGATAGAGCCAAATATTCAAAGAAGAATAGATTGCGTTGGCAGATCAACCTGATTTTTGGGCAGATGAAATTCTTTTCAGGCAAAAATTCTAGCTTCAGTCAATTTAGCTTTAAGCATCAGCAATCAGAATTATCAGAATTAGCCAACGTCATTTACCTCACCCTATGCCTCTGATTCGAAATCGAACTTGGCGTTATCTGATCATGGTGGCTGTGCTGGCTCTGTGTCAGTTTGGCATCACTAAACTGATTTTCATGGTGCCAATTGAGCAACAGGGTATGCGGGTTTGGCCGCTGTGGTTGCCTGCGGGTTTGGCTCAAGCCGCCCTGTTGCTGTTTGGACGCAGACTGTACCCAGGCGTGGCAATTGGCTCGTTCCTGTTTTCGCTGTTTCAATCCCAGGAAATCTCTTGGCTGTTGGCAGCAGCGATCGCCCTCAACAACACCGTGCAACCCCTGGTTGGGGCAACGCTGCTAAAGCGAGTTGACTTTCGCAACGACCTTCAGCGCCAGCAGGACGTAATCGCCTTGTTTGCCCTGGCGACCATTCTGCCGTCTGCACTCAGCGCCACCCTGGGAATGCTGACGATCGATCTGGCGGGGCTGATGGACTGGGCCAACTTTGGCAGAAATTGGTTTCAGTGGTGGATTGGCAATGTCACAGGCATCCTGACGCTAATGCCTGTGCTGTTAACCTGTCGGCAGTGGACGGCGATCGCCAAAAATCCTCGCCGCTGTGCTGAAGCTTTCATCTGGCTCTGTTTGCTCACGACAGCCAGTTGGCTAATCTTTTGCCCCACCAGTGAAACGCCCTTAGCACCCTACTCAATGGCTTCCTTATCATTTCCATTGATTATCTGGGGAGCGTTGCGCTTTGGGCAAATGGGCGCAGCGTTATCGACTGCCATCCTCACCAACGTCGCAACTTGGGGAGTGATTCAAAATAAGGGGCCGTTTATCATCGCGGCGAGAGAGAATGCCGCAGTGCAGCCTGTTGAGTCGCTGCAAGCGTTCATTTGTGTAACAGCACTAACAGCACTGACGCTAGCAGCGGTGATGGCAGAGCGAGAACAAATGAAGGTGTGGTTGCAGGCAGAAAAAGAAAAGTCAGAGCAGCTATTGCTCAACATTTTGCCGCTGCCGATCGCCAACCAGCTCAAGCAAAACCATCGCAACATTGCAGATAATTTTGCCGAAGCGACGGTCTTGTTTGCCGACATTGTGAATTTCACCAAACTCTCGGCAACGCTATCGCCCCAGGAGCTAGTCGCGTTGCTCAACGAAATCTTTTCGGCGTTTGATCAGCTTGCAGAGCAGTACGGGCTAGAAAAAATTAAGACGATTGGCGATGCTTACATGGTGGTGGGCGGACTGCCGTTTCCCCAGGAAAATCACGCTGAGGCGATCGCCGATATGGCTCTAGCAATGCAGTCCGAGATGCGTCAATTTAGCAAGCGCCACCACAAGCCCTTTAGTATGCGGATTGGCATCAACACGGGTCCCGTCATTGCAGGCGTAATCGGCACCAAAAAGTTTATCTATGACCTCTGGGGTGACACTGTCAACGTTGCCAGTCGAATGGAGTCTCACGGCATTGCCGGACAGATTCAAGTCACCGAAGCAACTTACGAATGCTTGTGCGATCGCTACCACTTTAAATCACGCGGCAAAGTCCACATCAAGGGCAAAGGACAGATGTATACCTACATTCTGGCGGGCAGAAAGGCTGCGCCTGTGCCGTTGCCGACAGTGCAGGCGAATTGAGGGGTTAGGGGGCGGGCGGTTGAAAGCTAAGGTGCATTTTGAAGCCTTCTAAAGCTCCCCCAATTTTGTTTTAGGGCAGACCTAAGCTGCTTTTGGAAGGGATTGTCGCCTTTGGCGCGACAATCCCTGATTCCATCGGGACGAAACCTGCTTCTGACGCGACAAAATCTTGTTTCAGCACGGCAAAACCTAATTCCAGCACGACAAACCCCTATTTTGTCGCGAGGGAACCTTGTTTTGTCATACCAAAACTCGATTTCCATCGGGACAAAACCTGATTCTGTTGGGGCAGGACCTGATTCAGGCGCGATGGAATATGAATTTTAGTGTGATAGCACTCAACGCTTGAATTCATATTCCACAAAAGGCTGCAAATGTTGGGTTCCGCTGCGCTTCACCCAACCTACGGTTCTGCTATCTGTAGGTTGGGTGGAGCAGCGCGAAACCCAACGCTTTAGATTTGCTGCGCTACTATGCAAGTCATTTAATCCATAATCCTAAAGTTAGCCAGCAGATTTAGAGGCGCAGCATTCGGCAAATAAATCTTGGAATACACTAACCATTTTTGCCCGAATACTACACCCCTTCAGGAACATTCGCTGCTTCTGGACATGCGCCAAAAAAACTTTTAAGAACGAAGAGGCGATCGCTCTCATCCCTCACGATGACAACTGCTTTCCGGCTTTGGGTTTGCGTTTCCAAACACAAACGGCACCCCAAACGGTAGCAGCAAGCAAGCTCATTAAGGACGATGGTTCTGGAACGGTAGCGGATGCGCTAGATTCATCCGTTTCCCTGTTCGTATCTAGCGAGTCTGCTAAAGCCACCGGCGAGATTCCCGAAGCGTCTCTACCTGTCGCAGCAGATGCCAAAACAGATGCGGGAATGTAAGAAGGATTAATGGTTCCATCCAGGACGCGAGCGATGTAACCCCGATAGGAAGACACCCTTGTCTCACTAGAATATTCACCAAAGCTAGAGTTGACTGTGTCATCAAGGTCTGTGCTGCCAGTTCCTCTCTCACCGTAGGTCGTGATTCCAGCAATCAACTTGCCGATAAAAGCAGGACTGCCTGAGTCGCCCGGAGCTGTATTTACCTCACGACTGCCCAAGCCCAAGTCACTATCCGCGAAGAAGTTGTTCGCTGGTCTACCGTTATCAAAATCAAATAGAAGCTGGCTTCCGGGCGTTGAATTCGGAATCAGGTTAGGAAAATCTTCGGCGCGTGCATCAAATCGGTTTTGTCCGAACAGTTTGCCCCTGCCAAACAAATCAGCCCTCTCGCCCAAATTGCCCGTGCCAATCCTGCCGTATCCAACTTTGGTAAAAATTTGTCCGACTTCGTCAGTGTCGCGATAGATGCCGTATCGATCTACGCCGACTACCCGTCGATTTAATTTAAGAATGGCCAGATCATTGCCGCTCAAAAGGTCGCCCTGCCAGCCTGGAAGGATAAAGAAGCCATTAGTGGCAACGCTGAATGAGCTAGTCAGTTCCGTAAAGCTAGCAGTAGCGCTGACGATATCGCGATCGCCCCGGCCGTCTGTAACGCAGTGAGCGGCGGTGAGAAGGTGGAGCCCATCTCGCAGCAAAGAGCCTGTACAGGAGGTTGTATTTCCCGAAACGTTGGTTAGAGACAGTCGCGCAACGCCGCTGTAAGCTCCCGCTTCCACCAGACGGGCGTCGGGATTGTTGGTTGCTGTGACAATCGCCCTGCTTGCTTCTGCGCTTGCTAGTGTGGAGAGAGTAGCCGCAGTCAGTGCGATCGCTGAGTTTCTTAGGTTCATTTTTACCAGCATTTTTAGTCCCCTTACCCAATATTGTAGTCATCCGTCGGTTTGACTAGAATCAGGAAAGATAGGCGAATTTTGTAAGCAAAATTTAAGATAAACGAAATCGGGGATCGGGGGTTTGATTCAAGCTGAAACTTTAGAATTACTGGAATGGTCGCGACTCTGTCAACATCTGGCAACTTTTGCAGCGACTAAGCTAGGGGCAACCGCAGCACGTCACTTACAAATTCCAGCAGCGTTATCAGAAACTTTAGGGTTACTCGCGCAAACCCAGGAAGCCTACCAGATTGAGCAAAATTTACCGTCAGGCTTAAAGTTTGACGGCATTCAAGACATTGGTGAAGCCCTGGAGCGATCGCAGCTTCAGGGCATTTTGTCAGGAGATGAATTGCTGGCGATCGCCACGACTCTGGCGGGTGCAAGACAGCTTCGCCGAACCATCGACAGCCAACCCGACCTGCCCGTTTTGACGGAACTCGTGTCAGAACTGCGGACTTACCCAGAGCTAGAGCAAGAAATTCATCGCTGCATTGACGATCGGGGGAAAGTTGCTGATCGAGCTAGTCCCAAACTGGGTGGCATTCGAGAACAGCTGCGGCAGGTGCGCGATCGCATCTATCAGATGCTGCAGCGAATTCTTCAGCGGCAGTCCAATGCTGTGCAAGAGCCAGTGATTACGCAACGGGGCGATCGCTTTGTGATCCCGGTGAAAGCTCCTCAAAAAGATGCGATCCCCGGCATTGTTCACGATACGTCTTCCAGCGGTTTGACGCTTTACGTTGAACCCCATTCTGTGGTCAATCTGGGCAACCAGCTACGGCAATTAACCCGTCAAGAACAGGTGGAAGAAGAGGCAGTGCGCCGAGTTCTCACGGAACAGGTCGCAGCCGTGAAGCCTGATTTGGAAAGATTGCTGGCGATCGCCACCATCCTCGACCTGGCGACCGCCCGCGCTCGCTATTCTCTCTGGCTAGGTGCAAACCCGCCCCGCTTCATTGACCGCAGCGCAGGCGAAAGAATCACCCTGCGGCAACTGCGCCATCCCCTGCTCGTCTGGCAAAACCAGCACGAACAGGGAACCCCTGTGGTCCCAATCGATTTGCTGATTCAGCCGCAAATCCACGTCGTCGCCATCACCGGTCCCAACACGGGCGGCAAAACCGTCACCCTCAAGACCTTGGGACTTGCCGTTCTCATGGCAAAAGTGGGCTTGTTTGTCCCTGCCCGTGAACCCGTAGAGCTTCCCTGGTTTGACCACATCCTCGCCGACATCGGCGACGAACAGTCTTTAGAACAGAGCCTTTCCACCTTCTCCGGGCACATTCGGCGAATTAGTCGAATTCTGGAGGCGATTGGGCAGGGGGAGGGAAAGGGGCTAGGGGCTGGGGGCTGGGGGCTAGGGGAAGAGGAATTGGCAACTGAGACGCAAGGCTCAGAAGAAATTCAAGAACAGAGCACTGAAGAACAAGCAGACAATTCATCTCCTCAACCCCTAGTCCCTAGCCCCCAACCCCCATCCCCTTCCTCCCTTGTTCTTCTCGACGAAGTCGGAGCCGGAACCGATCCCTCGGAGGGGAGTGCGCTGGCGATCGCCTTGCTTCGCTATCTGGCAGATCATGCTCAGTTGACGATTGCGACCACTCACTTTGGTGAACTGAAGGCGCTGAAATATCAAGACGACCGATTTGAGAATGCGTCGGTTGAGTTTGATGATGTGTCCTTATCACCCACCTATCGCCTGCTGTGGGGAATTCCCGGTCGCTCGAATGCATTGGCGATCGCCCGTCGCCTGGGACTCAAGCCTGAAATTATTGACCAGGCTCAGGGGCAGGTAGGGCTACAGGCATCGGAAGATGTGAATCAGGTAATTGCAGGGCTGGAGGCACAGCGGCGGCAGCAAGAGCAAAAGGCGCAGGAAACAGCCCAGCTTTTGCAGCAGGCAGAACGGCTGCACGGGGAAGTGGCGCGCAAAGCAGCCTTGCTTAAAGAGCGAGAACGTGACCTTCAGCAGCAGCAAGAGCAGGCAGTGCAGAGTGCGATCGCCCAGGCAAAGGCAGAGATTGCTCAAGTGATCCGACAGCTTCAACGCGGCCCAGCAACGGCCCAGGATGCTCAGCAGGCAACGGAATCGCTCAATCAGATTGCTCAACAACAGCTTCCCTCTCGAAAGCCTGCCAAGCCCAAACCTGGGTTTCGTCCGCGGGTGGGCGATCGCGTCCGCATTCCTCGGCTTGGACAAACCGCAGAAGTGCTAACCAATCCCGATGAAGACGGCGAACTCAGCGTCCGCTTTGGGTTGATGAAAATGACCGTCTCTCTCGCGGATGTGGAATCGCTGAATGGCGAAAAAGCGGAACTTCCTGCCAAGCCCAAACCCGCCCCTGAACCGCCACCCCCGCCCCCTGCTGATCCCGCTCCAACTGTCCGCACTTCTCGCAACACAGTCGATATTCGCGGCAGTCGAGTTGCGGATGCAGAAGTGGTATTGGAACGGGCGATCGCCTCTGCCGAAGCGGGAGCGCTGTGGATCATTCACGGTCACGGCACCGGGAAACTGCGCCAGGGGGTTCACGAATTCCTCAAACAGCACCCGCAGGTTTCTCGCTACGAATTAGCAGAACGCACAGACGGCGGGTCGGGGGTGACGATTGCTTACATTCAGTAAATGGTCCTTTGACTACGTATTGCGACAGGTTCACAAAGCGGTATAAGTTTATAGGATTAGGTGAAAAGCTGATTCTGACTCTGAATAGCTGTTGCGCTTCAACCATTCAGGTCAGGGAAAAGTAGGCAAAAGAATATAGTCATGGCACTGATTGTCCAAAAGTACGGCGGCACTTCTGTTGGCTCGGTCGAACGAATTCAGGCGGTTGCACAGCGAGTTTCAAAAGCAGTACAGGCAGGAAACTCGGTTGTAGTCGTCGTTTCAGCAATGGGAAAAACGACCGATGGTTTGGTCAAGCTGGCTAGCCAAATCTCGACCAGCCCCAGTCGGCGCGAGATGGACATGCTGCTGTCTACCGGGGAGCAGGTGACGATTGCCTTACTCAGCATGGCGCTTCAGGAGCTTGGACAGCCCGCGATCTCCCTTACGGGAGCACAGGTTGGCATTGTCACCGAAGCAGAACATACCCGCGCCCGGATTCTCAATATTCAAACCGATCGGGTTGAGCGACATCTAAAGGACGGAAGAGTCGTTGTTGTCGCAGGGTTTCAGGGAGTTAGCAGCACGGCTGACCTGGAGATCACGACGTTAGGACGGGGCGGTTCCGACACTTCAGCTGTTGCTTTAGCAGCAGCACTGAAAGCAGATGCCTGCGAAATTTACACCGATGTACCGGGAATTTTGACGGCTGATCCCCGAATTGTGCCCGATGCGCAGTTGATGACTGACATCACCTCGGACGAAATGCTGGAGTTGGCCAGCCTCGGTGCTAAGGTGCTGCATCCCCGTGCCGTAGAGATTGCGAAAAACTATGGCGTAATGCTGGTGGTGCGCTCTAGCTGGACGGATGATCCCGGTACTCGTGTGGTTTCGCCCATTCCTCAACTGCGATCGCTCGAAGGTTTAGAAATTGCCCATCCCGTTGATGCAGTTGAATTCGACACAGACCAGGCAAAGGTGGCGCTGCTGCGAATTCCCGATCGCCCCGGTGTTGCTGCCCGGCTGTTTGGCGAAATCGCGGTGCAGGATCTCGACGTTGACCTGATTATTCAATCCATCCATGAGGGCAACAGCAACGACATTGCCTTCACCGTCACCAAACATTCGCTCAATCGAGCTGAAGCCGTTGCAGCGGCGATCGCCCCTGCCCTGCGAGGAGAAGCCACTGCCCTGGATGAAGCCGAGGTCATGGTCGAACGCCAAATCGCCAAGGTGAGCATTGCAGGGGCAGGCATGATCGGACGACCGGGAGTTGCGGCTCAAATGTTTTCCACCCTAGCCGCAGCGGGGATCAATATTCAAATGATCTCCACTTCTGAGGTGAAAGTAAGCTGTGCGATCGCTGCCGAAGATTGTGACCGGGCGATCGCTGCGCTGTGCAAGGTATTTAGTATTGCCAGTTCTCCGGTGCGGTTAGATTCCGTTTCGCCTCAAGTAAGCGACAGCAGCGAATTGCCGGTTCGGGGGGCCGCACTCGATGTGAATCAAGCCAGATTAGCAATTCGCCATGTGCCCGATCGCCCTGGTATGGCGGCGAAAATTTTCCAACTGCTGGCAAACCACAATGTCAGCGTTGACATGATCATTCAGTCTCAGCGTTGTCGTTTGATCAACGGTATGACCACCCGAGACATTGCCTTCACAGTGGCGCAAATGGATGCGACCGCCGCCCAAAAAGTGCTCCAAGAAGCCGCCCCAGAATTAGGCTGTGGAGAAGTCACTGTGGACTGGGCGATCGCCAAAGTCAGTATTGTTGGCATTGGCATGGTGGGACGACCCGGCATTGCTGCCCGCATGTTTGAAGCGATCGCCCATCAGCAAATCAATATTCAGATGATTGCCACCTCGGAAATCAAGATTAGCTGCGTCGTAGCTGAAACCGATGGTGTGAAAGCGCTCCAGGCAGTTCACGCTGCCTTTGGACTTTCGGGTCAAGAAAAGATCCAAATTCCCGCCTGATTTGCAGTAGCGCAGCAATCCTAAAGCGTTGGGTTCCGCTGCGTTTCACCCAACCTACATTACTGATCTAGGGACTGTAGAGGCGCAGCATTCGGCAGGTAGACTTTGGATAGACCGAAATAATTTTGCCCGAATGCTACGCCCTCACAAGGATTTAAGCTACGAGTTGTAAGCCTGCTCTAGCCAAGATCTGAATGATCAAAGAATTAATCAGACCTAACAAAATTGCGCCTAGAATAGCACTCAAAAATCCTTTTTCCAGTCGAAAACCTCGGACAAGATAAGCTGCTAATCCAAAAATAATTGCGTTAACGATAATCGCAAACAGTCCTAGCGTTAGAAACGTAATTGGAAAAGCTAGAAACCTTAGAATTGGCCCCAAAAAAGCATTCAATACACCAAAAACCGCTGCTGAAGTAAGAGCTTTTTGAGGGCTAGAAATTTCTACTCCCACAAAAGGTAGTTTAGAAATAATGTACAAACTAGCCGCAGTAACTAACCAAATAATTAAAACTCCAACAATCCAAGGCATGGTAAGGACTCCTCATCTAACTTGATTTGCCTGAAGCTGATAAAAAAACGCGAATTTTTGAGTCAAAGTCAATTGATTGACCCCAAATCCGCCCTCATTATCCCTGATTCAGTAAATAGACATGCTATTTGCAGGAATTTCTTCAAACAAAGGATTCTACCCATACCTTACAAAGCGGTTCGACTCCTCGCTGCTAAGCAGGAGCGTGGGAATTCAGAAGACTACCTGTTTATGGAGTAGCAGGCTGCGGGGTAGAGGGAGCAGGTTCCAGGGAACCCGAACCATCAGGAGCGCTGGGAAAAGGTTCCAACCCTGGGAATAGGTCTTGATTTGGAGCAAGCGGATCGGTCGTACCCGGTGCGCCCAATCCAGGCTGTCCAAAGGGGTCATTGGGAATAGCTCCCGGGTCGGGAACCAATCCGGGAACTGCGGTATCGGCTGCAGATTCTGGCAGGGTTGCCAGGGCTACGCGATCGCCCCCGACCGAGCGCAGCAGATCAATCACACCAACCACATCGTTATAACGGGCTTCTCGCGATGCATAGAGCACCATCAACCCGTCTGGACTAGTTTGCTGATAGTTCAAAATCACCCCCAAAAGCTGGTCTTGCGTGACGGGCTGTTGCTCGACATAGACCTGTCCAATCGGGTCAATACTAACGATCAGCATTTCGCGCATCTGCGGCGTACCCGTTGAGGCAGACGGCAAATCCACGCCAATGGCAGCCTGCCGGGTTAACCCCACCGCTGCCAGAATAAAAAACGTCAGAATGCAGAAAATTACGTCAATCAGCGGAATAATCTCAATCCGCACTTCTTCTGCTGGGGAATCTAAATTAATCTTCATGGCGATCGCTAAACAACTAAAAATCAAACGCCTAGATCTGCACTTCTTAAAGGAACCGTAGGATGCGTTAGACGACCAGTCGTAACGCATCACTTATAGCAACGATGCATTACGCTAGCGCTAATACACCCTACATTGGTTCTTGATTAAAACGTGGTTCTTGATTAAAGCCCACTGCCGCCTCTTAGATCAGGTGGGACATCAGGATTGATGGGTCTTGGCAGAGGATTATGTCGCAGTGCCCAGTTCTTTCGATAGATCAGCTCTAGCTCATTGCCAGACTGCCGGAACAGTTTTGCCTGTCCAAACACCAATCCCTGAAAGACACGATAAAAGGCAAGACTCGCGATCGCAATAATTAGCCCCACCGCAGTGGTAATCAATGCTTCTGCGATCCCCAGCGTCACTCCTGCCGTTGAAGCCGTACCCAGATCGCCTAGACGAATGGAACCTAGCGAATTGATTAGACCCAGCACCGTTCCCAATAGTCCTAATAGCGGCGAAATGGCAATTACGGCTTCTAAAATCTTGTCGCCTCGGCGCATCGCTGCTAATTCTTCATCGGCACTAGATTCCAGAGCAAGCTGAAACACTTCTGGATCTGGGTTGTTTAGCTCCAGGGCTGCGTAGAGAAACCGTCCAATCGGTTTATCGTTCGACTTTCTGGCGATTTCGGTTGCGTCTCCCCACTCGCGCCGTGCCGCTTCCATCACCCGTCCTGCGATTTCACGCTCACGGCTCAAAGTCTTTGACCAGAACCAAATCCGCTCAATGATGGTGCTCAGTGCCAAAACTGATAGCAGCAGCAGGGGCCACATTGCGGGACCGCCCCTAGCAAATAGCTCAGGAATATTCACAGCCTCGTTCTACCTCCGTTTCTCGTTCCCAGCCCAATTTTGCCAGAAAGCAGGGCATCTCAATTCTAGAGACTTAACCTTCATACGCAATAAAAGTTTGACCTCCGAAAAGTTTAGACCCTAATTTCGGCGAAAAGGTTCAGCTAAAGGAATTTGACCTGGGTTGGACCTGGGTTTCTCGTCGATTCCGCGTTTGGGTTGAGAAACCAGTAAAAATTTTTGTCATTTGGCGATCGCCCCATGCGCTCCTGATATCATGATGAATCGCTCTCACCGACTGCCCTATGAAAGATTTTCAGGATGCATTTATTTCTTATGGGCGGGCTGACAGCACACTATTTGCTACGAAGCTCCATGACCAATTAGTTGAGTGTGGCTTAGAAGTTTGGCTGGATAAGCACGACATTCCGCTGAGCGTAGATTTTCAAAATCAAATCAACGACGGTATTGAAAAAGCACACAACTTCATTTTCATCATTGCTCCGCATTCTGTTCAATCGCCTTATTGTTTGCGTGAAATTCAACATGCGGTGCAGTATCGCAAACGAATCATTCCACTGCTGCACGTCAAAGCGGATGACTTCCTGCATCTGACCCATCCGATCATTCGTAAGCTCAACTGGATCTGGTTTCAGGAAGGAATTGATAACTTTGAGACTTCATTTGCTGGGCTGCTGAATGTGCTGCAAAGCCATGCAGACTATGTGAAACAACACACCTGGATTTTGAGCCAAGCGCTGGAGTGGGAAAAGCATCAGAAACAAACTCGCTGTTTGTTAATCGGGCAGGAGCGGATTCAGGCAGAAAACTGGTTGAGGGAACAGTTTCAAGGACAGCAGGCTCCGTGTGAACCGTCCGATTTACACTGTGAATTCATCTGTGAAAGCACTAAAAATGCTGACAATTTGATGACTCAAGTTTTTATCAGCTATGCGGCGGCTGATCAAGACGCGATGACCCAAATCAGCAAAACTTTGATGCGACAGGGCATTACCATTCGGACTCATTCTGTTGAAGGTGAAGTGAGTGCTGCGGTTGAGGCGAACATTCAACAAGGAGTTGAACAGGCGAATAATTTAATCTACTTAGTGTCGCCAAGCTCACTGATGTCTAAGGCTTGTCAGCAGGCAGTGAAACAAGCTTTTGCTGATCAAAAGCGAATTATTGCCCTGCTGGTTCAGCCACCGACTCAGCCAAAAGCATTGGCGGCACTTCAGCGCTTTACTTGTATTGACTTCAGGGCTTATCAAGATGCAGCGCTGTATGAAACGGCGATCGCCAAACTCCTCAATATCTTGCATCAAGATGCTCACTATTATGAGCAGCACAAAATTTTACTGGTCAAAGCCCTGAAGTGGCAGCGACAAAACCGCAATTCCAGCATTCTGTTGCGCGGCTATAACCTGCAACACTACGAAACCTGGTTGAAGCTAGCAAAGCAGCGATCGCACCACACGCCAATACCACTGCAAGCAGAATTCATTGCCGAAAGCCTGAATCAACCGCCCGAAGCTGCCTTGGAGGTGTTTGTTTCTTACTCACGAGCCGATTCTGACTTGGCGCGTAAGTTGAATGATGCGCTGCAAGTCCAGGGCAAAACCACCTGGTTTGACCAGGAAAGCATTGCTTCTGGAACAGAATTTCAGCAGGAAATCTATCGCGGCATCGAAAGTTCTGACAATTTCCTGTTCATCATTTCCCCCAGTTCGATCTATTCGCCCTACTGCAAAGATGAGGTGGAATACGCCCAGAAGCTCAATAAGCGAATTGTCACGGTGCTGCATCGCCCAGTTACCGTTCAAGACCTGCATCCCGCCCTAGCTAGCATTCAGTGGATTGACTTTAATCGCTATGTTGGCGACTTTTATGCCAACTTTAGTGAGTTGGTGAGAGTGCTGGATACCGATCGCATTTACGTTCAGAGCCATACTAAATGGTCACTGCAAGCATTGGAATGGCAGCACGACCACAAAAACCCTGATTTGTTGCTGCGTGGCAGTGAGCTGATGCTGGCAAAAGGATGGCTCCAGCAAGCCCAACATCAGCAAAAGCAGCCAGCCCCTACTGCATTACAGGAGGAATTTATTATTGCCAGTGCTGAGTCAAGCGATCGCCTGATTCAACAAGAGCAGGAACGGCAAAAGCGAGAACTGGAGCAAGAGCGGGCACTTCGCAAAACGGCACAGAGAACCACTGTCGGAGCGCTAATTGGCGGAGTTGCCCTGCTGGGAGTCAGCATTGCTGCGGTATTGAATCAGATAGAAGCCTGGAATGCCGAAAATGCGGCTCAGGTTGCTCAAATCCATACGCTGAGTGCCTCTTCTCAGCTTTTATTTAGCTCGAACCAAAGTCTGGAAGCGCTAATTGCTAGTTTGCAAGCCGCTCGAAAGCTCCAGCAACTCGACTCACCCGATGCCCAACTTCATGATCAAGTCAGGGGCAGCTTACAGCGCATCGTCTCTGGCATTCGCGAACACAATCGACTAGTAGGACGAGTCAGCAGGGTTTACAGCATCAGCTTCAGCCCCAATGGCCAACAGTTGCTCACCAGCGGTTCTGGAATTGCTAACCTGTGGCGTGCTACAGGTGAACCATTAGTGCAGCTTGGAGGGCACGAGGGATTAATTAGAAGCCTCAGCTTTAGCCCCAACGGATGGCGAATTGCTACAGGCGATCAGTCCAGCACGCTGCGCCTGTGGGATCTCAAAGGCAATCAAGTCGCTAAAGTGCCAACCAATCAAACCAAAATTTGGAGCCTCAGCTTTAACCCCAACGGAGACCAACTGGCAACGGGTGGAGAAGACGGGACGGTCAAACTGTGGAGGCTAGAAGGCGATCGCATCACGTTCATCACTCAATTCAAGGCGATTGACGGAAGCTGGATCGAAGACATCAGCTTTAGCCCCGACGGTCAGCTTCTCGCAGTCAGTGGATTAGGTGGTACTGCCTTCCTTTGGGATTTAAGCGGCACTTCCCCCTCACGCAGAGTTCGCCTCACCGGGCACGAAGACCTGGTTTATAGCATCAGCTTTAGTCCCGACGGTGAGCAAATTGCCACCAGTGCCCAGGACGGCACCGCTCGTCTATGGAATCTGGACGGCAATCTGCTGGGTGAACTGCGAGGACACAACGGCTGGGTTTACAGCACAGACTTTAGCCCGGATGGACGGCAACTTGTCACCAGTGGACAAGACAGCACCATTCGTCTGTGGAGTTTGGGCGATCGCAGACAGCTTGCTGAACTGAGTGGGCATCAGGGTCGCGTCTATGACGTTCGCTTTAGCCTCGATGGAAATCGCCTGATCAGCAGCGGCGAAGACGGTATCGTGCGGCTATGGGAGCTTGGCAATCAGCCTTTGGCATTGAGCAGGCATGTGAAACGGGCGACCAGCGTTCGCTTCAGCCCCGATGGACAAATCGGCACCACAGGAGACGACGGTATGGTGCGATTGTGGAATGCCGCAGGCGAATCAATTCGTCAATTTCCCACAAGCCAAAACCGCAGCTTGAGCCTAGCGTTTAGTCCAACAGAGCCAATCTTGGCAACTAGCGGCATCGACTTTACGACCCGACTGTGGGATTTTCAGGGAAACCAGTTAGCCATCCTGGAGAAGAGCCAGGATTGGATTCGCGCTGTCAGCTTTAGCCCAGACGGACAGCAAATCGTTGCCGCTGGCGCAGATGGCAAAGTGTATCAGTGGAACCGTGCAGGCGAACTGCTACACGAATTTCAAGCCGATGCCAGCGAGATCCACAGCATCAGCATTAGCCCCGACGGACAAACCCTGGCAACGGGTGGCGATGAATTGGCAGCCTTATGGGACTTTCAAGGAAACTCACTGGCTAAACTTGACCATCAAAGTCGAGTCTTAAGCGTCAGCTTTAGCCCCGATGGAAAAACTGTTGCCTCCGCTGGGGCAGATTACCGCGTGCGGCTGTGGGACTTAGAAGGAAACCAAATTGCCCAATTTAGCGGACATCGGGGACAGATCAACAGCGTCAGCTTTAGCCCCGATGGAAAACTCTTAGCAACGGGCGCAGAAGACGGCACTGCTCGCATTTGGGATTTAACAGGCAATCAAATGGGTGAATTTAAAGGCAACCAGGGAGCGATCTGGAGCGTCAGCTTTAGCCCCGATGGAAAAACTTTGGCAGCCAGTGGCGAAAATGGCATCACTAAACTCTGGCGCGTTGAACCCATAGAAACTCTGGATCAACTGCTAACGCGAGGCTGCGACTGGCTAAGAGACTATTTGCAATACAATCCCGATGTAGAAGAGAGCGATCGCCAAACCTGCTCATAGGCTTAAATAAACGATTCACCGAATTTCAGAACTACCTCTAGTCGGTCGAGGCTTGCATTCATAAGATCCACTTAAGTGGACTTCAAGTCAGCATAAGCGATCTCCATGTCAAGACTTACAGTTACCAAGTCAGAAGTTTCTGTTACCACGTCAGAAGTTTCATTCATAAGATCCACTTAAGCGGACTTTAAGTCAGCATAAGCAGTAACCAGATCAAAACTTACGTTTACCAGATCAAAACTTACGTTTATCAAGTCAGCATAAGTGTTTGTGGTGTAGACGAGAACGGAGAGAATGGAGGGTGATTGTTTTTGGGGAGAGAGGGGCGATCGCCAATCTCGTAGGCTGTGCTGGATTAGGCAATCGCTAACCAACCTTCTCCCAAAAGGGCGATCGCCGATCCCGTAGAGTGCAATCGGTCAAAAGACATCCCCAAGGTTAGTGTTGGAGCGATCGCCTCTCAAGGGCATTTTTAGCAGTTAGTTGTGGGCTAGGATCAAAGAGATTCCTGCTATCAGATACACTGATATGACAACCACAGCGCGTGTTATTCATAGTGACCCTGACATTTTGGGAGGAACTCCTGTTTTTGTCGGAACTCGTGTGCCGATGAAAACGTTGCTCGATTATCTCGAAGCGGGCGATCCACTCGATGAATTCTTAGATCATTTTCCAAGTGTTAGACGTGAGCAGGCGATCGCAGCCCTTGAACTCGCCAAGGAAATGCTGACAGCCTATGCGAATCCTGCTTGATGAATGTGTACCACGACCCCTAAAGCGTGAACTTGCTGATTGCGAGATATGCACAGTTGTCGAGATGGGATGGTCAGGCAAGAAGAACAGCGAATTGTTGCAGCTCATGAGTCAAGAGAGCTTCACAATTTTGCTTACTACAGATCAAAATTTGCGCTATCAAAAAACTTACAACAAGCTGGAGTGGCTATCGTTGTTCTTATAGCACGCAGTAATAGGTTGCCAGATTTAGTACCTCTGATACCTGATGTTCGTACTGTACTGAATACTATTACGCCAGGAGAAGTAAGCGAAGTTGGAGGTTCTCGATAGTTAAGTAAGCGGGGTAGCATAACATAGCGTAGCTTTTGGGATTGGCAGGAAAGTTTGTATTGTTTGAGTGGGCAGCATCCGGACTAAACGTAGCTACCGCGGTCAAAAGAGACGTGTACACAGTGTATGAAAGTCTCGTGATAAATGGTCGGTGGCATTTCCAGATTGTTTGCTGCCTTTCACCGTTATGCAGTTAGTACGATCGCCACGAAAGGCTTCATTAGACAGGCGATCGCTAATTAACCTTTGGCTGCAAATTTAGAAATTCTGGTTAAACAAGCATTAGAAGTAGCTTTGAACTGGGCACTCTTTAATGCATAGATTCAAGGTGTGCTGCTTTGCAATGCTAATTTGGCTGCGTCCAGAGGTGCGAGCGCTAAACGTTGAGGACACACAGCAAAAGCAGATGTTCTTTGAACAAGAACATAGAAGAGAGGAAAAAATCAATGCGTTTCTTCAAACAGCCTATTGAAGTTTCAGTAGGTCATGATGTTCTTGAGAGAGCCAAAAGCTTTTCAGAAAAAGTTGCTCCTACAGTTGGCACTCGCGGCGTGTACATGGACACAAATCAAAGCGATTTAAGAAAAATCCGGCATGACCACTATGTGAGTAAGGTAGGAGAAGAGGCGGTCAAACAAATTCTTCAACAGCTTGGTAGGACGATAGAAGGTCCAGACTACGAAATTTATCAGGGTAAACAGAAGTCATGGGATCCTGATTTGTGGGTTGATGGAGTTGATCTAGCCGTAAAAACCCAAACAAGAGAATCAGCAAATAAATTTGGGCTTTCCTGGACATTTCAAGCAAGTCGGCAAAGAAGAGATCCAATTTTAGACAAACCCGATGCCTGGGTGTGCTTCGTCAAATTTGATCCGCAGAAGCAACAATGTTGTGTTTATCCACCCTGCCAAATTAAGGAATTAGAGTTTGGAGAGCCTGTACTAGCAAAGTTAAAGGGAACCAAGAAGGTTGTATATGCCCAGAGGTTGCCGGGTTTGTAAACGTTTAGCAAGTCCTTTCACCTGACCTTGTAGTTAGCCTTTACAGCCATCCAAAATGCGATCGCCAATCCAACTGCGACGTTAAACTAGGTAACTGACGAGTCCTTCACTCAGAGCTAGGTTGTGGTTTGTGCCTCAACTCTCTGCCCGCATGGGTTAGCGTAGCGTAACCCATACTACAAACTGCCTCCGCCTTTACTCTTTCGCCCTCATCCCTCCCCCATGAGTATCTTCACCCTACAGTCTGTCCAAAAAGACTTTGGCATTAAGGAAATCCTCAAAGATGGCAGCTTTAGTCTGGATGCCACCGACAAGGTAGGGCTGATTGGCACCAATGGCTCTGGCAAATCCACGCTGCTGAAGATGATCGCGGGATTAGAACCCATTGATGGCGGTCAATTGTTGGTTAACTCTGGAGTCAATATCGTTTACCTGCCTCAACAGCCTGACCTGGACGAGAATCGCACTGTGTTAGAGCAAGTCTTTGCCGACAGCGGCGAACAGATGGCTATGGTGCGGCAGTATGAGGAGGTTTCTCATAAGCTGGCACACGGACAGGGTGATGCCGATCGGCTAATGTCACAGCTCTCTCACCTGACTCACCAGATGGAGTCTACTGGAGCCTGGGAACTGGAAACCAATGCCAAGATTATTCTGACCAAGCTGGGAATTGAAGATTTTGATGAGCGAATCAGCAATTTGTCGGGCGGCTACCGCAAGCGAATTGCCCTGGCAACCGCGCTACTGGCTGATCCTGATGTGCTGCTCATGGATGAGCCAACCAACCATCTGGATGCGCTGTCGGTCGAGTGGCTGCAAGATTACCTCAACCGCTATCGGGGCGCACTGCTGCTGATTACCCACGATCGCTACTTTCTCGATCGCGTCACCAACCGCATTATTGAAATTGACCGGGGCGACCTCTACGGCTATTCCGGCAACTATTCCTACTACTTGGAGAAAAAGTCGCTGTCTGAGGAATCTGCCGTCAGTTCTCAGCGCAAACACCAGGGCGTATTGCGGCGCGAGTTGGAATGGCTAAAGCGCGGACCCAAAGCCCGTAGCACCAAGCAAAAAGCCCGAATTGAGCGAATTCGCGACATGCAGGCGCAGGAATTCAAACAAGTGCAGGGCAAGGTGGATATTGCCACTCCCGGTCGGCGAATTGGGAAGAAGGTGATTGAGCTAGAGCAGGTTAGCAAGGCGTATGGCGATCGCACCCTGATCCACAATTTCACCTATTACTTCAATCCTGAAGACCGCATTGGCATCATTGGCGGCAACGGCGCAGGCAAATCAACCCTGATGGATATCATTACTGGACGGGTGAAGCCCGACTCCGGCACGGTAGAAATCGGCTCCACGATTCACATTGGCTACTTTGACCAGCACTCCGAAGCGCTTCTCACCGCTCTCAATGAAAACCAGCGGGTGATTGACTACATTAAAGAAGTGGGTGAATTCATCCAAACTGCTGATGGGACTCAGATTAGCGCCTCTCAAATGCTGGAGCGATTCCTGTTTCCTGGAAATCAGCAGTACGCACCCATTCACAAATTATCGGGTGGCGAAAAGCGGCGGCTGTTCCTGATGCGGGTACTGATGAGTGCGCCTAATGTGCTGATTCTGGACGAGCCGACGAATGATCTGGATGTACAAACGCTGGCAGTCCTGGAAGACTACCTGGAAGACTTTAACGGCTGCGTTATTGTCGTTTCTCACGATCGCTATTTCCTCGATCGCACCGTAGACACGATCTTTGCCCTGGAACCAGGCGGCAACATTCGCCAATATCCTGGCAACTACTCGGTCTACCTTGACTTCAAAAAAGCAGAAGAGGAATCCGCCGCACAAACCGAAGCTAGCAATTCTAAGTCTTCCAAATCCACTCGTGTTCCGGAGCAGATTGCAGATTCTCCCGCCGATTCAACTGAAAGCTCAAAACCCAAAACTCAAAACTCTACCAAACCTCGCAAACTTTCCTACAAGGAGAAGCGCGAATTTGAGCAGCTAGAAGCTGAAATTCCCAAACTGGAAGCGGAAAAAATAGAGGTCGAAAAGACGCTTTACCACAATCCTCCAGCAGGCTTTACGCAGGTGCAGCAGTTATCAGAACGATTGGCAGAGTTAACCCAGACGATCGATTCCGCTACCGAGCGCTGGCTGGAACTGGCAGAACTAGTGGATTGACAAACTTTAGGAATTTTAGGAACAGATTTGGCGATCGCCCTTTTCCACGCTGGGGTTCGTTTCCAAATAGTCCTGTACCCAATCGCAACCGCGAGTGACTAGCTCCTGCAAATCTCCAACGTAGTCCAGATTCCACAGAGTCAAGGCGTTGTCGTTTCCTGCTGTTGCTAGGGTACGACCGTCTGGGCTAAAGCTGACATCCTGATTGACGTTTTTGGTGCCCGTCAGAGTATGTAACAGTTCTCCTGTTGCGCTCCAGAGCTTGATGGTTTGGTCATGGCTAGCCGTGGCGATCGTGGTGCTATTGGGGCTGAAGCTGGCATTGTAGACAATGCCGTCGTGCCCTTTGAGAATTCGCAACAGTTTGCCGTCTCGCGTCCACAGGCGTGCTGTTTTGTCTTGACTAGCTGTGGCAAGCATGGTGCCGTCTGGGCTAAAGCGCACGTCGTAGACAATTCCTGTGTGTCCAGTGAGGGTGTCAAGTAATTCACCCTCTACCGTCCACAGTTTTACCGTGTGGTCATTGCCAGCGGTGGCGATCGTGGTGCCATCGGGGCTAAACGCAACGCCTGATACTTCTCCGTCGTGTCCGAGCAGAGTTCGCAACAGTTTGCCCTCGCGGTTCCACAGTTTCACCGTTTGATCAGCACTGGCGGTTGCAATCACTTGGCTGTCTGGGCTGAAAGTAACGCTCAACACGCCGCCGTCGTGTCCGGTGAGCGTGGTCAGCAATCTCCCGTCGCGTGTCCAAAGTTTTGCAGTCGCGTCATTACTGGCTGTGCCGATGAGGTTGCCATCCGGACTGAAACTAACACTCCAGACCGCGCCATCGTGTTCCGTTAGGGTGTGGAGGAGTTTTCCATCTTGACGATTCCAGATTTTGACAGTGCCGTCTCGGCTGGCGGTGGCGATCGCCTCTCCATCAGGGCTAAAATTTAGCCCAAATACCCAGTTTTGGTGCCCTATCAGTCTTCTTAGCCCTGTATCTTCAATTTGCCATAGCCTGACGGTGCGATCGAAACTAGCCGCAGCAAGGGTTTTACCGTCAGGGCTAAAGGCTACTCCACCACCGCCATCGCCATCATGAGTGTATGTGCCAATCAGGTCGCCATTCAGATTCCAACGTCTCACCACTTTTTCATAGCCAACAGCGGCAACGCTTTGCCCATCTGGGCTAAAGCTGGCGCTCAAAAATGCATCTTCGCCATTAAAAGTGTTGAGCAGCCTGCCATCTAACGTCCACAGTTTGACAGTTTTGTCCTGGCTAGCTGTCACAAGGGTTCGACCATCCGGACTGAAGCTAACATCCCAAACGGCAGCGTTGTGGGAGATGGTGCGTATCAGTTGCCCTTTCAAAGTCCAAATTTTGACCGTTTTATCGCGACTTGCCGTTGCAAGGGTTTGTCCATCCGGGCTGAAACTGACGCTGTGAACCTCGTCTGTATGTCCTTCGAGTGTGGTCAACAGTTTGCCATCCGAGCGCCAAAGTTTTGCAGTACCATCTCGGCTTGTAGTAGCTAACATGTTGCCATCGGGGCTAAAGCTAACGTCCCAAACTCCCTGACTATGTCCCTGAAAGGTGTGCAGTAAGTGCCCGTCGCGTGACCAAAGTTTCATCGTTTGGTCAAAACTACCTGTGGCAATTCTTTGTCCATCGGGGCTAAAGCTGATGTTGTTGATGCGATCGCTATGTCCCCGCAAGGTAACTGATTCTCGCCCATCGACACTCCAAATTCTGGCAGTACCATCCCAGCTTGCTGTGCCAAGGGTTTGTCCATCGGGGCTAAAACTCACTCCCCAAACCGTCTCACTATGTCCTTCTAAGGTGTTGCGCTCTCTCACCCAGTAGACTGACTGCTGAAGCAAGGTGATGATATCAGAATGAATCTGATCATCACGAGTCCAAGCCGAAGGATTCAGGGTGGTTCCAGCGCGCAAGCTTTCGATCAATGCATCAAAAACTTGATTGGATGAAAACAGAGCTTCTGAAGTGGTGGCGATCGCAGTCAGTTGCCGCCGTTCTGCCTTCTGCCATTGAGAAAAAGCAACTAGACCAAGTATGCCTGCAATACAGAGAGCAAAACTGACACTAACCAGTGCAATTTTTTGCCGTCGATTTTCTGTTTTTTGCCGCTCCGTTTCAGCCCTACGGCTTTGAATAATATATTCGCGTTGCACTTGAGCTGGAAAGGGTTCTTTGTCTGTTCCTTTGGTCAACCATTGCTCTGCTTCTTCTAGATCACTACCTCGCAACAAGAAGCTTTCGTTACGCCTTTTGTAAACCCATTCATTCGCTCTCACCAACAAGCGAGTGTGCGTTTTAACATGCTCTAAGTCTGTGTCGAGGGCTTTAACCAGAGATTGAAATGCTTGATCAAAATCATCACTTTCCCGAAAGAACAGCCAATTATGTCTTCTCAGTGCTGGATGAACTTGCTCCTGTTCAAAACCCTCTCGCCACACAATTGGTAATAATCGTTTGTGATTAAAAACGGCGTGATCAATCTCCTGCCGACAAACTTTCGATTGAACCGAATCGGGACTAATGATAAAGACAAATGTGTTCGTTGATTCAATGCCAGCTTCAATTTCTCTCCACCATTCGGCAGTAACGGGAATGTCTTCCCAGTCAACCCAAGCGCCGCGTCCAGTCGCGCTGAGTTTTTCGTAGAGTGATTTGACAAAGGTTTTGTCTACCCGCGAATAGGAGATAAAAACATCCTGGTCAGTTTGGTCAGTTGAAGAGTCAAGATGAGGAGCGATAACAACAAACATTTCGCCTCCGGGCATTGCCCACCCTACTGTTTAAGGGATCAAAACCTAACAGGAGAATTACGGAGAAATACGGAGTTTGTTTAAAGAATATTTGTAGAGCGTGGCATTCAGACCAGAATGCTCGATCTCATTCAATGTCTGTCTGCCAAATGCCACACCCTTACAGGGCATATTCACGCCTTCTCAAACAATTTGAGGCGATCGCTAACAACTTCCAACAAATTCCACAACGCTTTATCAATTAACTGCCGGAGTTTGCTCCTCTAATGGAGATGCGGGTTGAGAAACCTCTGGAATGATATCTGGCAAATCTGGCTCACTTACTTCTAATTCAGAGGTTTTTGGTTTAGGAGCTTCAATAATTTCAGGTAAAGTCTCTTCCGGTTCCAGCGGTGTAGGTGAGAGACTTGAACGACGACGGAAGCGCTCGAAAAAGTCTCCTAGCGGGCTAGATTTGGGCTGAGTTGGTTCGGGTTGAATGAGTTCAGGGGAAGCAGGAGCGATCGCCTCTGGGATATCTCCAGTTTCTTCGGGCAGCGGTTCCACCGTTGGTTCGATCAGTGCTGGTGCTTCAACGGGTGCTTCTAACTGAGGCAGTGGCTCTGTTACTTCCGGAACAATATTGGCTGCATCCGGTTCCTCCAGCACCTCTGGAATAGAAGGTACAACGGGTGCTGGAATCGGCTCAGGGGCGCGACGGAAGCGATCGAAAAAGTTTTTGGGTGAAGCAGGTTGCGATCGCGCTGGCTCTCGTACCTCAGTAGGTTCTTCTAACTGAGGGGGTTCCTCCAACTGTGGCAGCGGCTCCTCTTCAGGCACTTCAGGAACCTCAAGAACCTCAGGAGCGATATCAACTGTACTGGGTTCCTCTTGCGCCTCTGGGATAGAAGGCGGAGAGGGTGGAGTAATCGGGGCGGGAACTGGCTCAGGGGCACGACGACGGAAGCGCTCGAAGAAGCCTTTGGGGGAAGCAGGTTGCGATTGCAGCGGCTCACTAGGGATCGGTACTGGAGCCTGCTCAACTTCGGGTTCTACCTCAGAGGGTGCCGGAGTTTCTAGGTCTTCAAAACCCCGCTCTATAGTTGGTTCAGGTTTACTGGGTTGCTCCTTCACAGCGGGGATCTCCTCTGTTTGAGAAGTTTCCTCAACTGCGGGCACTTCCTCTATTACAGGAATTTCTTCAGGCTCAGGTGCTTCTTCGACTTTAGAAGGAATGGAAAGCGCTGGAGGTGTTTCTGGAGCCGGAGTGGTTTCTGGAAGTGGCTCTGGCGCGGGAGGTGCGGGAACGTAGCTTGGATCGACAATGCTGCGAACCGCATCGGCAGAGAGCTCACCTCGCACCAGTTTAGACAGGGTGTCTTTTCCGTTTGGCTCGTAATTGATCAGCCGTACCGTGTTGTTAAACGGGTTCGGGAAAGGATCGCCTTTCTCATCCAAAAGCTCTAGCTGCACCCAGTTCTTGCCTGGTTTCAACCCCTTTAAGTAGATTGGTTGCCAGCGATCGAAAATGAAGCTCTCACCATTAATCGTGCAGCGAATTCGCCAATCTAAAATCTCATCTTCAGGATTTTCCTGGGCAATCAGATGTAGCGGCGCATTGGTGAGGTAAAAGTCGAGCATGATTGGCTCTGCCCCATAGCTGCCTTTTGGACGGCTGTAAGTGAGTAGCGGCTGAGTTGGGTCAGGGTTATTCTCTGGTGTTTTAGTAAATAGATGAAACGTTGTCTGGGCGTAGGCTCCCTCATTCTTAAAGCTCTCATGCCAGGGGCGAGACGCAAAAACGCGTAGGGTGTGAGTTCCGGGCGCTAGATCTTCTAAAACTAAAGGTTCACGGGTATCGTAAACCGCTTGATAGGGCTGGTTATCGAGAATGACGTGTAGGTGTGGTCCCAGTTTAAATTCTTCGTTCTGAAAGATGGGCAGGTCTTGAACCTGAAGGCGAACGGAGACGCGATCGTCTTGCAATACCTGATCGGGACGTGGACTGAGGATTTTTACCTGCGGCTGGTAACGCTCAAGTGACTGACGTAGCTCTTGCAGCGTTTCGGGTGGAGAAACTTCGGCAACTCTGCCTGCTAGACGAGTGGGTTTGTCAGAATCAGGCGACAGCTCGACGGTGCGGGAGCGATCGCCACATCCCCCTAAGCCCCAGCTCAAAATTGCTACCAATAATAAGGATGTCAGTAGTCTTTTAATGTTACTCAGCCGATTAATCCCAAACACGCAACCACACTCCTGGGCGATCGTCGCCCCAAGGTTCAACACTGGCCCATAGGGAACTATATCGGATCACGAATTGAATAGAACCTCAGATTTCCTGTGCAGAATATCTATCTCTACATAAATAAGAGAAAATTGAATTTTATTTAAGTTTTTTAAGCTTTAATAAGTTCTTTATGTTTTTTGGTTTTTCTATGATCCATATAAGTTGTTTCAATTCGTAAACGATTGACAACCCTTAGCACATCTTTTGCTGTTATGACTCGTCGCAAGCCTCACCCCCTCCTGATTTGCTCATTTTGAATTATTGTTAACCACGTTCAAAGTCGTGCCAAATGCCGCTCTATAATGCACGAGAGAACCCACCCCCAAGTCGTCTAAATTGCTGTTCTGGCTTACTGGCTGTCTTGGCTTAAAGTTTAGAACGGCGATCGCGACCATTCTCTTCTCTTGAAAGTTAAGTAGCGCGACCTTTGAAACGGTTACGACGCTTTAGTCTGGGTCTCATAAACCTAGTCATACAATCCATCTGCTAGCCGCTGATTGATGAGAAGGGAATTTAACAAAAGCTTGGGGTTAGGGATTACTCGTTCCTTGTCTAGAGAGAGGAGAGTCTCTAATGACAACTACCCCACGGGAGCGAGACGCAAAGGTCAAGGTTGTGGTTGACAAAGACCCGGTTCCTACTTCATTCGAGAAGTGGGGCAAACCCGGTCACTTCGACCGCACCCTTTCCAGAGGTCCTAAGACGACCACCTGGATTTGGAACCTTCATGCTGACGCTCACGATTTTGATAGTCATACCAGCGACTTAGAAGATATATCGCGTAAGATCTTCAGCGCTCACTTTGGTCACTTAGCCATTGTGTTTATCTGGCTGAGCGGTATGTATTTTCATGGCGCTCGCTTTTCAAATTATGAAGCTTGGCTGACCGACCCCACTGGCATCAAGCCCAGTGCTCAGGTCGTCTGGCCGATTGTCGGTCAAGAAATTTTGAATGCAGATGTAGGCGGCGGTTTCCAGGGGATTCAAATCACCTCTGGTTTCTTCCAGATATGGCGGGCCGCAGGTATTACCAGTGAGTTTCAGCTCTACTGCACAGCAATTGGTGGCTTGGTTATGGCTGCCCTGATGCTGTTTGCAGGCTGGTTCCATTACCACAAGCGCGCTCCCAAACTGGAGTGGTTTCAGAACGTGGAGTCGATGCTAAACCACCACTTGGCTGGTTTGCTCGGTCTAGGTTCCCTATCTTGGGCTGGACACCAAATTCACGTTGCGCTGCCCATTAATAAGCTGTTAGATGCTGGGGTTCCGCCTGCGGACATCCCCTTGCCTCAAGAGTTCATTTTGAATTCTGGCTTGATGGCTGAGCTATATCCCAGTTTTGCTAAGGGCTTAACTCCCTTCTTTACCCTCAACTGGGGTGAATACGCTGATTTCCTTACCTTTAAGGGCGGTCTAAACCCTGTTACTGGCGGTCTGTGGTTGTCTGACACAGCGCATCACCACTTGGCGATCGCAGTGTTGTTCATCATTGCCGGTCACATGTACCGCACCAACTGGGGCATCGGTCACAGCATCAAGGAAATCCTAGAGAACCACAAAGGTCCCTTCACTGGCGAAGGACACAAGGGTCTCTATGAGAACCTCACCACTTCCTGGCACGCTCAGTTGGCTGTCAACCTGGCAATGCTAGGTTCGCTGACCATCATCGTGGCTCAGCACATGTACTCCATGCCGCCTTATCCCTACTTGGCGACAGACTATCCCACGCAGCTTTCGATCTTCACACATCACATGTGGATCGGTGGCTTCCTGATTGTGGGTGCCGGAGCACACGCAGCTATCTTTATGGTGCGTGACTACGACCCAGTAGTGAATCAAAACAACCTGCTGGATCGGGTAATTCGCCACAGAGATGCCATCATCTCTCACCTCAACTGGGTTTGTATTTTCCTTGGCTTCCACAGCTTTGGACTGTACATTCACAACGACACGATGCGTGCTTTGGGTCGTCCCCAAGACATGTTCTCTGACACGGCGATTCAGCTTCAGCCCGTGTTTGCTCAGTGGATTCAAAATATCCACACCCTCGCTCCGGGTGCGACTGCTCCCAATGCTCTAGCTCCGGCTAGCTATGCGTTTGGTGGTGGCATCGTAGCAGTGGGCGGCAAGGTTGCCATGATGCCGATCGCTCTGGGTACGGCAGACTTCATGGTTCACCACATTCACGCCTTCACGATTCACGTGACGGTACTGATTCTGCTCAAGGGTGTGCTGTTTGCCCGTAGCTCTCGTCTGATTCCAGACAAAGCAAACCTGGGCTTCCGCTTCCCTTGCGACGGTCCTGGTCGGGGCGGCACCTGCCAGGTTTCTGGTTGGGATCATGTCTTCCTCGGTCTGTTCTGGATGTACAACTCCCTATCAATTGCAATATTCCACTTCAGTTGGAAGATGCAATCTGATGTATGGGGAACGGTCAATGGCGACGGCTCGGTGTCTCACATCACGGGCGGTAACTTTGCCCAAAGTGCGATTACCATTAATGGTTGGCTGCGTGACTTCTTGTGGGCACAAGCTACTCAGGTAATCGGTTCCTACGGTTCAGCGCTCTCGGCTTACGGTCTGCTGTTCCTGGGTGCTCACTTTGTTTGGGCGTTCAGCCTCATGTTCTTGTTCAGCGGTCGCGGCTACTGGCAGGAATTGATCGAGTCCATTGTTTGGGCGCACAACAAGCTAAGAGTAGCTCCCTCCATTCAGCCTCGCGCTCTGAGCATCATTCAGGGTCGTGCTGTTGGTGTGGCTCACTACCTCCTGGGAGGAATCGTCACTACGTGGGCGTTCTTCCTGGCTCGAATCATTGCAGTAAGCGGATGAGCACGAGGAGAACTCGTTAAACATGGCAACTAAATTCCCAAAATTTAGCCAGGACTTGGCTCAAGATCCGACTACACGTCGGATCTGGTACGGGATTGCCACCGCCCATGACTTTGAAAGCCATGACGGAATGACCGAGGAGAATCTTTACCAAAAGATTTTTGCCTCGCACTTCGGTCACGTGGCAATCATCTTCCTCTGGACATCTGGCAGCCTCTTCCACGTCGCCTGGCAAGGCAACTTCGAACAGTGGATCAAAGATCCGCTAAATGTAAAACCAATCGCCCATGCGATTTGGGACCCTCACTTTGGTCAACCTGCTGTCGATGCGTTCACACAAGGTGGCGCTTCTGGCCCGGTTAACATTGCCTACTCGGGTGTTTACCACTGGTGGTACACCATCGGCATGAGAACTAACGGCGAACTTTACAACGGGGCCGTCTTCCTGTTGTTGCTAGCTGCTGTTTTCTTGTTTGCAGGCTGGCTTCACCTTCAGCCCAAGTTCCGTCCTAGCTTGTCCTGGTTTAAGAATGCTGAGTCTCGGCTCAACCACCACTTGGCTGGTTTGTTTGGGGTTAGCTCCTTGGCTTGGGCAGGTCACTTGATCCACGTTGCCATCCCTGAGTCTCGCGGACAGCATGTGGGCTGGGACAACTTCCTGTCTACTCCTCCCCACCCCGCTGGTCTAAAGCCATTTTTCACGGGCAATTGGGGTGTGTATGCAGAAAACCCTGATACGGCTGATCACATTTTCAGCACCTCTCAGGGCGCTGGAGATGCAATTCTGACCTTCTTGGGCGGTTTCCATCCTCAGACTCAGTCTCTGTGGTTGACGGACATGGCGCATCACCACTTGGCGATCGCTGTGCTGTTCATCATTGCGGGTCACATGTACCGCACCAACTTTGGGATTGGTCACAACATCAAAGAGATGTTGAATGCTAAGAGCTTCTTTGGCGCCAAGACCGAAGGGCAGTTTAACCTGCCTCACCAGGGTTTGTACGATACCTACAACAACTCTCTGCACTTCCAGTTGGGTATTCACCTAGCAGCTTTAGGTGTTGTCACTTCTCTGGTAGCGCAACACATGTATTCGTTGCCGCCTTACGCTTTCATGGGTAAGGACTTCACCACTCAGGCAGCGCTCTACACCCATCACCAGTACATTGCTGGTTTCTTGATGGTTGGTGCGTTTGCTCATGGTGCGATCTTCTGGGTGCGCGACTATGACCCAGTTCAGAACCAAGGCAACGTGTTAGCTCGCGTCCTGGAGCACAAAGAGGCAATCATCTCTCACCTAAGCTGGGTGTCTCTGTTCCTGGGCTTCCATACCCTTGGCATTTACGTTCACAACGACGTAATGCAAGCCTTCGCTACTCCTGAGAAGCAAATCTTGATTGAGCCTGTGTTCGCACAGTTCATCCAGGCTTCTCACGGTAAGGTGCTGTATGGCTTCGATACCCTTCTGTCTAACCCTGACAGCCTTGCAACCACTGCTTGGCCCAATCACGGCAACGTGTGGCTACCCGGCTGGTTGGATGCAATCAACTCAGGTACAAACTCGTTGTTCTTGACCATTGGACCTGGCGACTTCCTGGTTCACCATGCGATTGCCCTTGGTCTGCACACCACCACCTTGATCTTGGTCAAAGGTGCGTTGGATGCACGCGGCTCGAAGCTGATGCCCGATAAGAAAGACTTCGGCTACAGCTTCCCTTGCGATGGTCCTGGTCGGGGCGGCACCTGCGATATCTCTGCTTGGGACTCTTTCTACCTCGCCATGTTCTGGATGCTCAACACCATTGGTTGGGTTACCTTCTACTGGCACTGGAAGCACCTCGCAGTTTGGCAGGGCAACGTAGCTCAGTTCAACGATACGTCTGTGACGATCATGGGCTGGCTGCGCGACTACCTCTGGCTCAACTCTGCTCAGTTGATCAACGGGTACAACCCCTACGGCATGAATAACCTGGCGGTCTGGTCCTGGATGTTCCTCTTTGGACACCTGGTTTGGGCAACCGGCTTCATGTTCTTGATCTCCTGGAGAGGCTACTGGCAAGAACTGATCGAAACCCTGGTCTGGGCGCACGAGCGCACTCCTCTAGCTAACCTGGTTCGCTGGAAGGACAAGCCCGTTGCAATGTCCATCGTCCAAGGTCGTCTGGTCGGTCTGGCTCACTTCACGGTCGGCTACGTACTTACCTACGCTGCCTTCCTGATAGCCTCAACCGCGAGTAGGTTTGGTTAACCACTCCTTGTAGGCGAATAAACTAAATCCCCTGCCCGTGGCAGGGGATTTTTCGTTGTGAGTTGAGAAGATAGAGGGTGTTATGAACTGCTCAATTAGACAGGGCGACGCAACGCCGCCTAATGAATGATGAGTATCAAAAGAGAAGCGATCGCCCGCTTATAGTTGAAAAGGCGATCGCCCAAATTCTTGCTATGAAAAATGTGCTTTATTTTCTTCATGTCTTGTTACTGCTCGGTCTAGCTACAGCATGTAACTCTCAATCCTCAATTGAATCGGAGAGTAGTACTGCGCCACAGGTTACAGATTCTCCAACCAATCCTCCTGAGACAACACTGGCAGAATCTCCAGCAGCGATCACCCCCAAAGTTGAAGAATTCACCTTGGAGGAAGTGGAGAGCGATGACATATATGGGTGTGGACTAGCAGTGTGGAAGCCGGACAGCCCCGAACGACCCAACTTCATCCTGGTGGCTACTTTGGGGGAGCCTGTTTCGATGTGGATGAAGATTGACGGGGAGATTGTTCGGTTTGAGGGACTGTCTGCTTATCCGCAGGAGCAACCCGGCACGCAGTTTTACCAAACATTTGAGAGCCTGGAGGGTGAGATTCAGGTTGGGTTAGAAGGCAGATTTGCAGAACAACGGGCAGATGTGGAAGCGATCGCCATTGAAGATGGCATTGTTCGCATTGAGCAGGCTGGACAAGAAATTGAAATTCCTGTAGTTGGTGTGCAGGGATGCTAAGCGATCGCCTCAGTAGAACTGCGGCTTTGTTCATTTTGTTTGAGTGAAGGGCATTCTCAGAACAAGTTAATTTAGTTTGAACGAGACTTATCTAGGGTCGTGGGTGCATATCATGTTGCGGAAGTTTGTCTATGGCTTGCTGTTTCTAATTTTTTTGGTGATACCACTGATCGGCTCGGTTTGGCGGATTGATACAGATTCAGTGGAGGAAGCTATAGTACCCCGAACTGCCTTTGTGCATCTGTTTGAATGGAAATGGGAAGATGTAGCGCAAGAATGTGAGAGTTTTTTAGGACCAAAGGGGTTCGCAGCCGTTCAGATTTCACCACCCAATGAACATGCAGTGATTGCTAAGCAGAGCTATCCTTGGTGGCAACGCTATCAACCTGTCAGTTACCAGATTAAAAGTCGCAGTGGCGATCGCACTCAATTCACCAATATGGTTGAACGCTGCCGAGCCGCAGGAGTGGATGTATACGCCGATGCGGTGATCAATCACATGTCTGGTGAACTCAGCGGCAAGGGAAGTGCAGGTTCAATCTTTACCAAATATCATTATCCAGGGCTGTATGAATCTCGCGATTTCCACTCTTGCCGGCAAAACATTCAGGATTATCGTAATCACGAGCAGGTGACAAGCTGCGAACTCTCTGGGTTGCCAGATCTCAAGACTAGCTCAAGCTATGTTCGCAGCCGCATTGCTGAGTACCTGATTGACTTGGTGAATCTTGGTGTGGCTGGATTTCGGATTGATGCTGCCAAACACATCAACACCAAAGAGTTAGGAGCAATTTTAAGCTTGGTGCAACAGTCTGTGACTGCTCAACCCTACATTCTGCAAGAGGTAATCGATCCGGGAACTGAAGCAGTTCGCAAGTCTGAATATTATAGTCACGGCGATGTGTATGAGTTTGAATATGGTCGTCTAGTAGGCGCAAAGTTTTTGGGATTGGAAGGACAAAGCCTATCGCAACTAGACACTTTGAGTGAGGAGTGGGGATTAGCACCGAGCGATAAGGCGATCGTATTTATTGATAACCATGACAAGCAGCGGGGACATGGCGGCGGCGGCACCTACCTGACTTACAAGAACGGCAAGCTTTATGAACTAGCGAATGTGTTTATGCTGGCGCATCCCTATGGCTACCCAGATTTGATGTCGAGCTATAAGTTCTCAAATTCCGAGCAGGGACCGCCTGCTGATGCAGATGGCAATACACACAGTGTTTATCACAATGGTGAAGTGAGTTGTTTTGAGGAGTGGCAGTGTGAACATCGCTGGCAGGCGATCGCCAACATGGTGAGCTTCCGCAATCACACCTCAGCCGAGCCACTCACTCACTGGTGGAGCAATGGGGCAAATCAGATTGCTTTTAGTCGTGGAAATAAAGGATTTGTTGTAATTAATCGGGAGTCCACTCCGTTAAATCATACCTTTCAAACTGACATGGCTCCAGGTACCTATTGCAATGTGATAGAAGGTGAGTTAAATGCAGAGGGAACAGGTTGTACTGCAACAGGAGCAAACGCAACTGTTACTGTTGATCGTCACAAGCAAATTACTCTCTCTGTAGATGGGATGGGGGCGATCGCTATACACGCTGGTACAAAGGTTTCCTAGCCTGTCCAGCATCCACTAATGCTTGAAACAGTCGGGGATGGGGTGCCCATTGCGGCGACATTTCCGGGTGCCACTGCACACCTAACATCCAGGGATGTTCCTGGTGTTCTATTGCTTCGATCAGTCCATCGTCTGCTTGGGCTGAAACTCGCCATGCTGGAGAAATGTTTTTTACTGCCTGATGATGCCAAGAAACAACAGTAATGGTAGGGTCTTTGATGATATCTGCTAAGTGAGTTTTAGGTTTGATGTGAACGTCGTGCTGGAAAGGACGGCGAGGATGATCGAGACGGTGAGTGATGCGATCGCCCCCAATTAGCAGTAATTCCATGGCACCGTTGCATTTAGAAAGGACTCATGTCCCTTACTCCTCTCATGCTGGTCGTCCCAAAGTTGTAATGTAGAGAACTGCTTCATCAGTGGGGATGCCCAAAACTTCGTTTACTTCGTTATCAAAGAAACCGCCAATGCCGCTCACGCCCAGGTTGAGGTGAATGGCAGCCAAATTGAGCCGCTGTCCCAGATGTCCGGCATCCATGTGCAGATAACGGTAGGCGCGATCGCCATACGCTGCTACAGCCTGCTTCAGATCAGCCGTGTGAAACAGCACTGCTCCGGCATCGCGTCCCAGGTTCTGACCTAGACAGAGGAAGTGTAGCTCTCGTCGGAAATTCTTAAAGCGGATTTGCCTGAGTTCTTGAGCCTTGGGAGCATAGTAATAGCAGCCTTCCTCCAACCCTTCAACACCGGAGACGGCAATGAAGGTTTCAATTAAATTCAGATCAAAGTAGTCAGGCGATCGATCTAAACTTTGGTCAATATAGTGGTGCGGCTGGTAGGTAAAGTCGAGCAGCGCCTTGAGTTCATCCAGAGTCAGTGGTTCGCCGCTGTAGGCGCGAGTTGAACGGCGCTTGAGAATGGTGCTTTCCAGTGCCGACAAGTTTTCGCCCCAAAAGATCGAAGGGGCAACGGTAGAAACTTTCAGGCAAAACGGAAAATTGTACTTGTCTTCCGCAGGCTCAGCGACTAGGACGGACTCCGCTTCAGGTCTAGTGCCAGTGGGAAAAGGAGAACTTTGAGCAACACCAATCTGGGTAGCACGATGGAAGTAGTTCAGCAGTTCTCCATCTGGAATTTTGGGATATTTGATCTGCGTTGCAGAGGGTAGAGCAGCTTGCGCCAGCGGTAGATTTTGCTGTACGTCGAGCAGGTCTGCTAAAGCAATGATGGCGATCGCCCCCTCCTGCTCTGGATCAAGGTAAAGCAGTTCATTGATTGCTTCATCGGCAAAGCCACCAATCAGGTGAGGACGGTAATCATTGATTGCTCCCGCCAATTCCACATTGCCTAATAGGTGTCCAGTATCGAGAAAAATTCGGCGATAGGCTCGATCCTGATAGCGCCATGCCGAACGAAAAAACACCGCCGAGACGACCAGTGCCAGTTGCGTATTTTCTAAAGTCGGATGCCAGAAACAGGCTTTCTGCAAATCTTCCCAAACCTCACTGTCCCAAAAGCGAGTCAGCGAATGAGACTGTGGCTGATAGCTGTAAAGCCCCGCAGGCAGCAGTGGTGTCCCGCGTGAAATCAGATAGACCTCAGCCGGATATAGCCCTCCGGCAGATGGTGCAGCCCTGAGATAGACCGGATCGCCATAGCGGGTCATCATCTTTAGCGTCAGCCCATAGCTGCAAAATAGCAGCCGAGACAATCGCTCCCAGCTATCCGCAAAATCGCTAGGAGATGCTTCCACTTCCGTCAGGTAAGGCTTGAGGTCGTAGGTTGCCCCAATCTTATATTCCTTGAACGGAATCGGCTGTTTGTCCCAGTCCAACCCTTGAGATTTCTCTTGAATCGTCGCTGGGTCGTACTTGGTGCGCTCGTGGTAGTGCTGAGCAATCGAAACCTGAAGGTCTGGCATAGAAGTTTCAGAGCAATCCTAAGTCCTTCTTTGATCTTGACACTCCCAACTCAGATTGACCAACTTTTGCAGGGTTAGGCTTGTTGCTAAGTTTAGGGTGAGCGCTGTGTACTTAGCTTTAGACTAGAACTTAAAATTTCCAAGGTTCTATGGAATCAGCAGAATCAAAAAATTTAGGGAATGCCGAAGCGATCTATTTGTATCTAGATGCACGTGCAAAAGTATCCTCTGTTGTTAGAGGGCTTGCTCATCCAGATAGATTAACAACGGCTCTCGCTGAATTAAATCGGGCAATTCAACTTGCTCCTCACTATGCAGAAGCGTATGCCCTTCGCGCAGATATTCAAGATCAGCTAGGTGATTTGGAAGGAGCAATTGAAAGTGCTGGAAAAGCTCAAGAAGCGTTTCAAGCACAAGGTGATTCCGTTCAGGCTGGAGTTTATGAGCGGCAGAAACTCTATTTAGGACTGCAAAGGCAGTCGTTGGCTGAGAAAAATCTACAAGAGCAGGCTCCTGATGAGGATGAGGTTGCATTTGAAGATATGCCAGAAGTTCAACAGATTCTGCTAAGGAGTGCTGCCTTCGCACAGGAGAAACGTTATTCAGAGGCGATCGCTGAAGCTACCAGAGCAACCGACCTATACCCTGACATGGCTGACTCATGGGCTATACGTGGCAATATTTTTAGACTCATGGGCGACCGTCAAGCGTCTTGCAGAGACTATGAGCAGGCTGCTGAACTGTTTGAGCAACAAAGCGATTCAGTGAGAGTAGAGACGCTTCGCCTGATGATTGATGCTGTTAATTCTCAGGAGTAGTTGATATTTATCATCAAAACTTTCTGAATGCGGGTGCAAATTCAACAAACGCGTTTGCAAATTCAGAAAGCAAGTATACGAATTCGATGAGCAGGTTTGCAAATTCAATGAACGAGTATGTGAATTCAACAAACGGGTTAAGAAATTCAATGAATGGGTTTGCAGACTTAAGGACAAGCTTTTGGACGGAACTACCAGATGGTTTGAAGATTTAGCACAAATCCTGGCAGCACATCTTCACCTGATAAAGCATCTGGAGACTCTAAGATTTCAACGGCTTGCCCTAAACGGTAAATTGCAACCTTGCGTGATTCTGGGTCAATCAACCAGCCTAACCGATTGCCGTTGTCCTGATATTCCTGCATCTTTGCTTCACCGGCTTCCCAACTATCTGACGGAGAAAGTAGCTCAACCAAAAAGTCTGGACAGAGCGGCAGGAATCGTTTTCGCTGTGCTGAGGTTAGAGCATCCCATTTGGCTTGGGGAATCCAGGCAACATCGGGGGAGCGATCGCTTCCATTCGGCAGCCTAAACCCCGTTGATGAATCAAATCCAACTCCAAGCCCGGTTTGCCGATTCCAAACTCCAAGCGCAATCACAAGATCAAAGTTTTGTTTCCCTGTTTCTCCTCCCGTTGGGGACGTAACGATCAGTTCTCCGGTTGCGGCGCGTTCCAATCTCAGTTCAGGGTTGTCCTGACAGAGTTGGTAGAACTGCTCATCAGTAAGCCTCACAACAGAATCAAGCTTTAAAGTTAAGGCAGTCATAATTTTGGGATTAGCTCACCTTTTACTCAAGCGTATATTAAGCTCAGGTTCTTGCCTCGCAGGTTTGGAGGAATGCCTGAATCCTTTCCCACACTTGATCAACTAGGTGGGGAGAGTCAGCATCAAACCATTCAATTTGGCGATCGCCATGAAACCAGGTGCGCTGGCGTTTGGCAAACTGGCGGGTATGCAGAACGATTTGCTCTTTTGCAGCTTGTAGAGAAATGTCTCCGGTTAAATACTGCTTTACTTCTTGGTAGCCCAATGTGTTGAGCAGAGGCAGGTCATATCCATACTTCTGACAAAGCTGTGTGACTTCAGCAATCAAGCCAGCGTCAAGCATTTGCTGCGTGCGTTGCTCAATGCGTTGAGCTAGTCGATCCAACGTGACACAATCCAACCCGATTTGCAGAATTGGGTAACTCGGTGGATGTTCTCCCTGCTGCTGAGAAATGGGTTTTCCGGTGGTGTAGTACACTTCCAGAGCACGCAGCGTTCGGACGGCATCATTTAAGTGAATTTTTTGGGCAGAGACGGGATCAATTTGTTTTAGAAAGGCGTAGCACTGAGGTTGTCCTAGTGCTTGAAGCTGCGATCGCAATTTCGCTTGTGGGGGTACTCTAGGAATCTGCAAACCTTGCGTAATTGCACGAATATAAAGTCCGGTTCCGCCAACTAACAGTGGAATAGAGAAACGATCGCCCAATTGGTGAAACTTACCTATGATCTGCTGCGCCTGCTGCTGATAGTCTGCTAGCGTTAGCGTTTCGGTGGGGTCGCAGATATTTATAAGATAATGGGGGGCTTGCTGTTGCTCAGCGGAGGTTGGTTTTGCGGTGCCAATGTCAAACTCACGGTAAACCTGACGCGAGTCAGCGCTGAGAATCGCTGACTGGAGCCGTTGGGAGAGGGCGATCGCTAATCCCGACTTTCCAGTTGCCGTTGCTCCACAAATAACAATTAGAATAGGAATAGCCGGTGATAGTACAAAATTACTATTTCTGCAGGCTAAACTATCAACATCTGCAGGTTGCTGAATGTCATCAAAATTCTGTCGGAATTGGGCTCGATCGATCCCTGCCTTATTTTTCACTTCAAACCGCTCTAAAATCGCTTCAAACCCTTTTGTGTTATAATTTTGATAGGTTTTGGTGTTCTGAAGCATAGATGGCTTCAAACCGAATTATGGGAGCGCTTCATACATGACAACCAATTATGGTGCTGACCAAATCCAAGTCCTTGAAGGGTTGGAGCCTGTCCGTAAACGTCCAGGCATGTACATCGGCAGCACAGGACCGCGTGGACTCCATCACCTAGTTTACGAAGTTGTTGACAACTCGGTCGATGAAGCTTTAGCAGGTTATTGTAATTACATTCAGGTCAGCCTGAATGAAGACGGCTCCGTCACAGTTACAGATGACGGACGAGGAATTCCTACAGATGTGCATCCCCGAACGGGCAAGTCTGCCTTAGAAACCGTCATGACGGTGCTACACGCAGGTGGAAAGTTTGGTGGCGGCGGCTACAAGGTTTCGGGTGGTTTGCACGGGGTTGGTATCTCAGTCGTCAATGCCCTGTCAGAGTGGGTAGAAGCAACCGTTTGGCGAGACAATAAGGTACATGTCCAGCGGTTTGAGCGGGGTGTACCCATTGGCGAACTCTCCATCCAGCCAAACTCTGAGAAGCGGACAGGAACTTCGATTTCCTTCAAGCCAGATACTCAGATCTTTACAACGACGGGCATTGAGTTTGACTACGCTACGCTGGCAAGTCGCCTGCGGGAGCTGGCTTACTTAAACGCTGGGGTTGAGATTACTTTTACTGACTATCGCCTGGCACTGCTCAAGAGCGACCAGCCGCGTGTTGACAAATATCACTACGCTGGTGGTATTCGTGAATACATTAGCTACATCAACAAAGACAAACAGCCCTTGCATGATGAAGTGGTGTTTGTTCAGGGTGAGCGCAACAACGTGCAGGTTGAGGTGGCACTTCAGTGGTGTGTAGATGCTTACACTGATAACCTGCTGGGCTTTGCCAACAACATTCGCACCATTGATGGTGGTACTCACCTGGAAGGACTGAAGGCAGTGCTAACCCGGACGATGAACTCCATCGCCCGCAAGCGTAACAAGCTCAAGGAAAGCGACTCTAACCTGGCAGGGGAGAACATCCGTGAGGGGCTGACGGGCGTCATTTCGGTTAAAGTACCTGATCCCGAATTTGAAGGACAAACCAAGACTAAACTCGGCAACACCGAAGTTCGAGGAATCGTAGATTCCCTAGTGGGTGAGGCACTAACCGAATATCTAGAGTTTCGTCCTAGCGTTGCTGATGCGATCCTTGAAAAGGCGATTCAAGCCTTTAACGCGGCAGAAGCTGCCCGACGGGCGCGAGAACTAGTGCGCCGCAAATCTGTACTGGAGTCGTCAACGCTGCCCGGTAAGCTGGCAGACTGTAGCTCTCGTGACCCAGCAGAGTCAGAAATCTTCATTGTGGAGGGAGACTCTGCGGGAGGTAGCGCTAAGCAAGGACGCGATCGCCGCTTCCAAGCAATCCTGCCGCTGCGAGGCAAAATCCTCAACATCGAGAAAACTGACGATGCTAAGATCTACAAAAACACCGAGATTCAGGCGCTGATTACCGCATTAGGTCTGGGTATCAAAGGTGAGGAGTTTGACCCATCACAGTTACGCTATCACCGTATTGTTGTTATGACTGACGCTGACGTAGATGGCGCTCACATTCGGACGCTGCTATTGACCTTCTTCTACCGCTATCAGCGATCGATGGTCGATCAGGGCTATGTGTACATCGCCTGCCCTCCTCTTTACAAAGTAGAACGGGGACGGCAGCATCAGTACTGCTATAGCGAGCGCGAACTCAACCAGATCACATCACAGTTTCCCGCTAACGCTAACTACACGATTCAGCGATTTAAAGGTTTGGGAGAAATGATGCCCCAGCAGCTTTGGGACACCACAATGAATCCTGAAACCCGGACGTTAAAGCGAGTCGAAATTGAGGATGCAGCTGAGGCAGATCGGATCTTCACGGTGCTGATGGGCGATCGCGTTGCGCCCCGACGTGAATTCATCGAAACCTACGGCTCAAAGCTGAACCTAACTGATCTGGATATCTAATTAAATACCTAAATTGGTTATCAGTCATTAGTTATTGGGAGTCATCATCCCCCAATGACTAATGACTGATAGCTAAAAGATTCAAAACTGCTTTTTAAGCTATTGAGAATAGCCATATTTCTCGTGCCACTTAACCTATCTGCGGCTAAGCTTGTGAGGGATGACTAGGCTGTTTAGAAAACATCTCATCCACAAACATTATTTCCATGCAATCCGGATTTAACGGTTGCGAAATGCAAGCCATTTAGTATCGACTTCGACACGAGAAGGTTAACGTGCCTATGTTTATTAAAACCTTTACCCCAGTTTTACTCCTTACTGCCCTGGTTTTGGGAGGCTGCACTCCCAACGCAAATACCGATTCTGCTAATCCAGAGGGAGCTACAGTTCCGACGGAACCTACTGAAGCTGCTAGTCCTGAGGATGCGGGTAACGTTCTTGTTGGTTTGGATGGTCAGAGCCAACTTACCCTGCTCAACGGTTGGGTAGAAGATCGGGAACTTCATGAGTCAGCCGAGATTCAAGCTTCTAAGCGAGGCAGTGAAGAATACGTGATCGTTTTATCCGAAAACAAGGCAGATTTTGAGAATTTAACCATTGAGCAGCATTCAGAAATTACACGTGGGTTACTCGTTGAGAGCTTAACCGATCCTGAAATTACTGGACCGACTGATGTAACGACCGTAGGAAGTAACCCAGCCGTACAGTACGAGATCCAGGGAACCATCGAGGGAATTAACGTAGCATATTTACACACCACGGTTGAAACTCCAACGAAGTATCACCAGATTTTGGCCTGGACGTTGCCCTCTAGCTTTGAGCGTAACAAACCTGAACTTCAGCAGGTCATTCAAGGCTTTAAAGAAGTTGAAGCACCCGCTGCGACTGAGTCGCCTGCCGAATCGCCTGCTCCGTCGCCTGCTCAGTAGCAATAAGGCTTGGCAAGGCTAACTGCCAAAGGCACGTCTGTCTTAGAAGTTGGTTAACTGGGCATGAAGCATCTAGCGAATGAACTTCTAAAGCAGTTTTAAAGCACACCCTAAGGTTTAACATTGAGGGGATAAGTTTTTGGTTTGGGACGGTTTTTTGCAAAGACGTTTTGTGATGAATTCTTTTTGTCGAAAGCTTTCCAGGCTGTTGCTGAGTCTGGTTCTGCTGCTTGGACTATTAGGACTGCTAGGTAATCCTGCCTGGGCAGGTCTGACGGATGATCGCTTTGATGGCAATATTTTTCCGCTCTATGCAGGCAACGGTTCTCTAGTTCCGCCCAAAGTGACGCTGGCAGAGTCTTTTAAAAGAGATAAGCCAACGCTGGTTGTGTTCTATGTAGATGACAGCAGTGATTGCAAAGAGTTTGTTGCAGTCGTCAACCAGCTTGATTCATTTTACGGTCGGGCGGCTGATTTTATTGCCATGACTGTGGACGCGATCGCCCCTCAAGAACACTACGAGCCAACAGATTTGGGCTACTACTACAAGGGACTTGTACCCCAAACGGTGTTATTTAATCAGGCGGGTGAGGTTGTGCTGAACGAGACAGGTACGATTCCCTTTGAGCGGATCGACGACAAGTTTCGTGAAGTATTTAACCTGCTGCCCCGCTCTGAGTCGGTTGAGCTAAAGCGCCGACAGGTGAACGAGATTAATACGGAGTTAGTCAGAGAGTAAGGATGAGAGGGGTTTTAGGGGATAGGGCAAGAAGGTATTTCTTCATTCCCTATCCCTCACTCCTCTGTTGCAGTTTTCGCAACCCTGAAGGAAGGCAATTCAACGGATGTCATGGTGAGAGCTATCTTCGTTCACCTAAGCTCCTCCTATGAAACTCTCCTTTGTTTTGCCGTTGACGGTTCTGCTGGTTGGCGTAGCGGGTAGTTTAGTTCACTTTGCGATCGCCCAATTGCCCGCGCGATCGCCCTCTCTGGCTAACTCAAGTTCCGGCTCAGGGACAGGAGAGTCCCCTGCTGCATCCGATGGTGTAACAGGAGGATTGTATGTCCAGATGGATGGGCAGGAGCGGGTTTTTCCGTTGCGCCACACTGAGGTGAAGGCTCAAGTCAGCGGCAATGTGTCGCGGGTTGAGATGACGCAGACGTTTGAGAATCCGTTTGAGGAGCCACTGGAGGCGGTGTACGTGTTTCCGCTGCCGGACGAGGCGGCAGTGGATGATATGGAGATTCAGATTGGCGATCGCACCATTCGCAGCGACATTAAGCGGCGGGAGGAAGCCCAGGAACTTTATCAGCAGGCGATCGAGCAGGGACAAACAGCAGGCTTGCTGGAGCAAGAGCGAGACAATATCTTCACTCAGTCATTGGCAAACATTCGCCCTGGTGAACAGATTGATGTAACGATTCGCTACACTGAGAGCCTCAAGTTTGAGGGTGGCGATTACGAATTTGTCTTTCCGATGGTGGTTGGGCCGCGCTACATTCCCGGTACGCCGATTGCTCCCAGCGGTGACACTGACCAGGTGCCCGATGCTTCTCAGATTACGCCACCTGTGCTGCCACCCGAAGTGCGTTCCGGGCATGACATCGGAGTCACAGTAGACATTGATGCAGGAGTGCCAATTCAAGACGTACATTCTACGTCTCACCAAATTCGCACCAGCCGCAATCGGCAGGCAGTGCGGGTGACGCTTGATGGCGAAGATACGATTCTGAACAAAGATTTGGTTTTGCGATATCGAGTTGCGGGCGATCGCACTCAAGCAACTGTCTTGAATCAAGTAGATGAACGGGGCGGACACTTTGCGGCTTACTTGATCCCAGCAGTGGAGTATGACGCAGATGAGATTGTCCCCAAAGATGTGGTGTTTTTGATGGATACCTCTGGGTCGCAGGAGGGTGATCCTCTGGCAAAGTCGCAAGAGCTAATGCGCCGCATGATCAACGGACTGAATCCAGACGATACGTTTACGATCATTGACTTTGCGAATACCACTACGCAACTCTCCGCTACCCCTTTACCGAATACTGCTGCGAACCGGGCAAGGGCGATCGCTTACATCAATCAGCTAGACGCAAACGGCGGCACCGAATTGCTCAACGGAATTCAAGCTGTGATGAACTTTCCCCCAGCCCAGGAAGGACGGTTACGGAGCGTTGTACTCCTGACCGATGGCTACATCGGCAACGAAAACGAGGTGATTGCAGAAGTGCAGCGGCGGCTCAGTCCTGGCAACCGCTTGTATAGCTTTGGGGTTGGCAGTTCGGTGAACCGTTTTCTGCTGAATCGATTGGCAGAGGTTGGTCGCGGTACGGTGCAGGTCGTGCGTCAGGATGAACCAACCGAAGCCGTCGCAGAGCAGTTTTTTCAACAAATCAACAACCCGGTGTTGACCAACGTTGAGGTGCGCTGGCAGGGAGACGGCGAAGCGCCAGAAATCTATCCCTTAGCGGCACCTGACCTATTTGCCGAGCAGCCGCTAGTGCTATTTGGACGTAAGCCTGATGGCATCAGCGGCACTCTGCAAATTACTGGAACGGCAGCAGGTGGGCGGCGCTATGAGCAGACAATCCCGGTCAACTTTGAGGAGGAAGGGAATGAGGCGATCGCCCAACTCTGGGGCAGATTCCGCATCAAAGATCTGATGAACCAAATGTTTGGCGGCGAAACCACAACAGGCGTTGAAGCGGTCACCAATACAGCCCTAGAGTATCGGCTGCTGTCGCAATACACTGCCTTTGTCGCCATTAGTGAAGAGGTGCGAGTAGACCCAGACGGCACACGCCGTCGAGTACAGGTTCCCGTCGAGCTACCGGAAGGAGTAAGCTACGAAGGAATTTTTGGCGGTGCTGATGCAGCCATGAGCAATTCTGCTCCGGGTGGTGCAATGGCTCCCAGTCGCTCAATGGCTTCAGTTGGACAGCAAGATGCTTATGAAATGGCACCCGCTCCACTCACGCTCCGCCCAATGTCTCCTATTCCTACACCAACAGCCTCCCAAATTCAAATCGTTGATACAGAAGGATTAGATGAGGCAGAGCTAGCTTCACTGGAGCAGCACTTGCAGTCTGTCAATTTGCCTTCTGGTTTTACCGGAGATCTGGTTTTAGAGCTGCGCCTGCGGAATGGTCGTGTCGAGCGAGTGCTGCTGAATGAGCAGGAATCGACGATAGAAGCGGCTGAGGTCGTTGATCCCGTGAGGCGATCGCTACAAACCTGGACATCTCCCACTCAACAAACTGGAACCGTTCGGCTAACGCTGCGGGTTTAGAGCAATTAGCATAAATTGCGTAGGGGCGGTTCGTGAACCGCCCCTACAGGCGAAATTAACCTGGGGTTTGGGCTTTGAGCTGAATTTCAGCTCAAGGCTGTTAAATCTCCAGGCTGTTGAGCGGATCCATTCAACCTAAATCAACTTAACCGCACGCAGCCCGAAATACAGCGCGATCGCCGCCCCAAAGGCAGCCCCGTAAAGCAGAATGTAAGCAAGTACTCCAGACATTTAACCTTTCCTTTAAAAGCTTCATAAAACTATTGAACCACTTCCTGGAGTAGAATACAGCGCACGAGGGTTATGGGTTGGTAAGCCAATGAAATCTGTTGTCACAGTTGAGTTACCGCAGCGGTCGTATGAAGTTGCCGTCGTTTCAGGTGGGCTAGACCATTTGGGCAGTTGGATGCAGCCGCTGAAGCTAGGAAAAAAGGTGCTGCTGATTTCTAATCCCGGCATTTTTCGTAGCTATGGAGAACGGGCGATCGCCTCTTTAGAACAGGCGGGTTTTGAGGTCGTCCAGCATACGATTCCAGCAGGCGAACGCTACAAAACTCTCGCCTCAATTCAAAAAATTTATGACACGGCTCTAGCAAATCGCCTAGAGCGCTCCTCGACTATCGTGGCGTTGAGTGGTGGAGTGGTTGGGGATATGGCAGGCTTTGCAGCAGCAACCTGGCTGAGGGGGATTAACTTTGTCCAGGTTCCAACTTCTTTGCTAGCAATGATTGATGCCTCAATCGGCGGCAAGACGGGTGTAAATCATCCCCAGGGCAAAAACCTGATCGGCGCATTTTATCAGCCGCGCCTGGTACTCATCGACCCGCAAGTGCTGAATACGCTACCTGCAAGAGAATTTCGGGCAGGCATGGCAGAGGTAATCAAATATGGCATCATTTGGGACGCTCAGTTGTTTGAACAGCTAGAGCAAGCTTCCCGACTAGATCAACAGCGCTATCTCGATCTAGAACTCTTGCAAATGATTTTGACCCGTTCCTGTGAGGCAAAGGCACACGTTGTCAGCAAAGACGAGAAAGAAGCAGGACTACGAGCGATTTTGAATTATGGTCACACGATCGGACATGCGGTCGAAAGCTTGACTGGATATCGTCTAGTGAATCACGGAGAAGCTGTTGCGATCGGCATGGTCGCAGCCGGACAGATTGCTGTGGAATTGGGGCTGTGGACGCAAGCAGAGAGCGATCGCCAACACGCCCTAATCCAAAAAACTGGACTGCCTACTCAAATCCCGGCTGAGCTAGATGTTGAAGCGATCGTAGATACCCTGCAAACCGACAAAAAGGTTGAAGCCGGACGGGTTCGCTTTGTCCTCCCCACTCAAATTGGAACCGTCAAAGTCACTGATCAAGTACCGTCAGAAACCGTTCGACAGGTATTACGCCAACTCCAATAATTCAATTTCAATCATTCAATTCATTCAATCAATTCATTCAATCAAGGGAGATCTCATGCAATTTTTCCGCGATCGCATCAACGCGATGCAGGGCTACAAACCGGGAGAACAGCCGCCACCGGGATCAAACATCATCAAGCTCAACACGAATGAGAATCCCTACCCGCCTTCACCTGCGGCACTTCAGGTGTTGCAAGATCTGAGTGGCGAGTTGCTGCGCCGCTACCCTGATCCGACTGCGAAACCATTTCGGGAAGCAGCGAGTAAAGCATTGGGCATTCCTGCCGACTGGATCTTGGTTGGCAATGGTAGTGATGACCTGCTAACGATGATTTTGCGGGCTTGCGCGGAACCAGGACGGCGCGTCGTTTATCCTGCCCCTACCTACGTTTTGTACCGCACCCTGACTCAAATTCAAGATGCCGAGTTTGTCGAATTGCCCTATGGCGAGGAGTACGATCTGCCCGTTGAGGAGTTGATTGCTGCCAACGGAGCCGTTACCTTCATCGCGTCCCCCAACAGCCCTTCTGGAACGCTGGTTCCTAATGCACTGTTGGAAAAGTTAGCAGCAGGGCTTTCTGGCTTACTGGTGATTGATGAAGCCTACGTCGATTTTGCTGAGTCAGACGCACTGGAACTGGTTGAAAAATACGATAACGTCATTGTTCTCAGAACCCTTTCCAAGGGATATTCCCTCGCAGGTCTGCGATTGGGTTTTGGGATTGGCAACCCCGCTCTACTAAATGGGCTGATGAAGGTTAAGGATAGCTATAACGTTGACGCGATCGCCTGTGCAGTGGGTGCAGCGGCGATCGCCGACCAGCCTCACAAAATCGCCAATGCTGAAAAAGTTAAAGCATCCCGCGCAAAATTGGCAGAAGACTTGAAACAGCTAGGCTTCCAGATCGGACCTTCCCAAGCCAACTTCCTGCTAGTGCGTCCACCTCACGGCAATGCCGAGGAAATTTATCTGAAGTTAAAAGAGCAGGGCATCCTGGTCCGCTACTTTAACCAACCCCAACTCCAGGACAAGCTGCGGATCACGGTTGGCACTGACGTGCAAAATCAGAAATTGGTGCAGTTACTCAGCCAGTAGGCAGTCCTTCTGGCTCTTGAGGATATTACTCTTCAACCCGATAGCCAAATTCTGCAAGTCGTGTGCGGGACTGTCGCCATTTTGGTTGCACCCGCACAAATAGCTCCAGGTAGACCTTTCCCATTACCAGCTTTTGAATTTGCTGACGGGCCGCCGTCCCAATCGCCTTCAACATACTGGCACCCTTGCCGATCACAATCCCCTTTTGCGACTGCCGCTCAACGTTGATCGTGGCGAGAATGTGGGTGATTTCGGGCTCTTCGTCTACGCGGTCGATGGCGATCGCCACTGAATGCGGCACTTCTTCACGAGTCAGCAGCAGAATTTGCTCCCGAATCAATTCAGCCATGATGAAACGCTCTGGCTGGTCAGTGACTAAATCGGGGGGATAGTAGTACGGGCCCAACTCCAGTCGCTCATTCAACAAACTTTGCAAAGCTTCCAACCCGTCTCCTGTGAGGGCAGAAAATTTTGCCACTGCCCAACCGTTTGCTTCTGCTAATTGAATGTAGCTATGGTCGATTGATTCAGCATCAGCAGACTGCTGGTCTGCCTTGTTGATCCCCAAGATCACAGGCGTTTTAGATTGGCTGAGCAAATCTACGACAAAGCGATCGCCTCCCCCCGCCTCCACCGTTCCGTCTACCACAAATAGCAGTACATCTACTGAATCGATCGCAATTCGGGCATTTCTCACCAGCACTTCCCCAAGCTGATGATGGGGCTTGTGAATCCCTGGCGTATCAACAAAAATAATTTGCACCTCAGGGGTCGTCAAAATTCCTCTGAGGCGATTGCGCGTCGTCTGTGCCACTGGCGACGTAATCGCAATCTTTTGCCCCACCAATTCGTTCATCAGGGTAGATTTGCCCACATTCGGCCGTCCCACGATGCCCACAAAGCCCGACTTAAAGCCTTCGGGAGCCTGTGGGATCAAAGCCACGTCCGACAAAAGTGGCAGCGCATCAGCCTGATTATCGAGTTCAAAATCTACATCGGTCATCGTTACTGTTTGCTTAATTCTTTGACTCAGCAGCTTAACAAGACTCCAGGGAACTGCCGTAGCCTAAGCTCTTACTATCGCTATCGTATCCTGCAGGTCAAATTTATAGCGCAGATCGGTTGAGCTAATGTAGAAGGTTTTGGCAACAAATGATCCTAAAGGCTAAGCCAATTCTCATTATTGGATGGGAAAATGCAGGGCGGGTGTGGCTCTTGGTCTACCCGCTGATGGATTCTATGAAAGCTTCATGCAATTTCCTAAATCTTCTGGCTCAACGGGTTTTTCTCAAAGCAAAATTGGCGATCGCCTCTCTTCTTCTCAATATGCCTTAGAGGATCGTCTACAGATTGAGTATTTGATTGATCCAGTCAATGCTCAGACCGATCTGGAGTCAGCGCAGGATGTGATTGATGGCTTGAGCAAAACGCCAAAATCTTTGCCGCCGCGCTACTTTTATGACGATTACGGCTCTCAATTGTTCGAGCAAATTTGCGATTTGCCAGAATATTACCTGACTCGCACAGAAGCCGCCATTTTTCAGGCATACGCAGGGGCGATCGCCCAACTGACTGGAGCCTGTGAAATTGTCGAACTGGGCAGCGGCAGCAGCAGCAAAACTCGCCTCTTGCTAGATGCCTACCAGCAGCAGGGATATCCCTTACGCTACCTACCAATTGACGTTAGTGCAGGCATTCTCGAAAGCAGCGCTCGCACCTTGTTAACGGACTATTCCAGCCTCAAAATTCACGGGTTGGTTAGCACCTATGAGCTAGCGCTAGAACGGCTCAGCCCAGCCCCATTGCCCACCCGGATGATTTGCTTCATTGGCAGCACTCTGGGCAACCTGAATCCGCAAGAATGTGACGTATTCTTCTCACAGGTGACGCAGGCATTGCAGACTGGTGAATATTTTCTGTTAGGCATCGACCTACAAAAGCCAAAGGAACTGCTAGAAGCGGCTTATAACGACAGCCAAGGTGTCACCGCTGCCTTTAATTTGAATATGCTCAGCCATTTAAACCAGCGATTTGACGGAAACTTTGACCTGACTCAATTTGAACACTGGTCTTTTTATAACGAATCGCTGCAACAAATCGAAATGCACTTACGCAGCCTGAAGGCGCAAACTGTTGAATTGCGAGATTTAGGAGTGGCGATCGCCTTTCAATCAGGAGAAACTATCCTCAGTGAAATTTCGCGTAAGTTTAACTTAGCTCAAATTCAGCAAGAGCTTGAGTCCAAAGGACTTCAGCCTATCCAAACTTGGACTGATCCAAATCAATGGTTTGGACTGTTGCTTTGCCAGCGATGTAATTCTTAATTATCTCCAGTCCGGATTGTTTGACATTTATCTAGTTAGTTGACATCAATAGGTTACGGAGTTGCATTTTCCCTTGTATAGCAATCCTAAATAAGCCTTGAAAGGCATTCATTAGGGTAAGTTGCTGATTGTGCAACCTACTCATCTACAGACGATTTAGGGTTGGTATATATAGCTTTGATAAAGGTGACAAAAGCTAATTCCCATAAGGACTGTAGCGATACTCTAACGGTGCAAGTATGTTGTTTGATGCAATTCAAGCAACACAGATGAAAGCAGAATAATTGCTTTCAATATGGGTACTTTAACAGTACAAGTATGTTGCTTGATGCAATTCAAGCAACACAGATGAAAGCAAAAAATAGTTGCTTTCAACAGTCCGTCCTGAAAATCTTTGAGGTGTTTGTTATGTCTAGTGTTGCAATTCCTGCTGTCAATCAACTGCGTACCGAGTTAGGTGACTTTAGCAGCATTATTTGTTTTAGAGCAATCGTGACTGGGACTGAAGATGCGCTCGGTGAAAAGGCAGCAGCGATCGCTCTGATTGCTGCGGGTCGTCAGCGAGGCAAGCAACTTGCAGAACAGCTTGGTTTGACAGGAGCAGGAATTAACTCTGAGAAGATTGTTTCGCTGCTCCAGGCAGCATTGGGCAAGGACGGCACGCGGCTCTGCATTATTGATAACGTTGTCGCAGATGGAGAAAAAATCCTGGTTTACTGTCGGGAAACAATTTGCTCTGCGGGTGAACTTCAAGGCTCTGACCGCAAGCTAACTTTCACATTAGGAGCGATTCAGGGTGTGATGGAGCAAGTCACAGGACGGCGGTTGCGGGGTAAGCAGGTGGAATCGGTTCTGCGCGGCAGTTCTTTTGATGTCATCGAGCTTGAAGTGCTCGGCTAATTACCTCATTGAGTTGGCTCTACCAAATTAATAAATACCAGTTTAAAAGCTCCAGCTTCCACTTGTAGGAAGCCGGAGCTTTTCATACCAAATCCATCTGTAGAGTAGCGGTAGCGGTAGGGGTGAAGCATCCGGTTACAATCCTTGCAACTAAAGCACAATTCTTTTGCTGAATGCTTCGCCCGTACACCAAATAGTGCTTCTTTACGAGACGGATTCCGTGTCATACACAGTTCTCAAATTCTGGAGAACCCCAAAAAACCTTCTACCTTTTCGGCAAAAATGTGGGTTCAAGGGGACTGTATATCTAGCGATCGCACCAAAAATGCCCAGCGATCGGAGAGCTCCTCAATCACTTTAGCCGTCGGCTTTCCGGCTCCGTGCCCTGCTTTAGTCTCAATCCGGATCAACACCGGATTATTTCCTACATGAGCTTCCTGCAATGCGGCCGCAAACTTAAAGCTGTGGGCAGGCACTACCCGATCGTCATGATCAGCCGTTGTGATCAGAGTTGCAGGATAACCCGTTTCAGGTTTCAGATTGTGCAATGGAGAATAGGCGTAGAGTGCCTGAAATTCTTCTAAGTTTTCTGGTGAACCGTAGTCAGAGCACCAGGCCCAACCGATAGTGAACTTGTGGAAACGCAGCATATCCATTACACCCACCGCGGGTAAAGCCGCTCCAAATAAATCGGGTCGCTGGGTCATGCAGGCTCCGACCAGTAAGCCGCCGTTGCTGCCTCCGGCGATCGCCAGCTTCTTTGGTGATGTATATTGATGCTCAATCAGCCACTCTGCTGCTGCAATAAAATCATCAAATACATTTTGCTTATTTAGCTTTGTACCCGTCTGATGCCACTCCTCACCATACTCACCACCGCCGCGTAAATTTGGTACCGCAAACACACCACCCAGCTCTAACCAGACAATATTGCTGGGTGAAAAGGACGGCGTGAGTGAGATGTTGAACCCTCCGTATCCATACAGGTAAGTAGGGTTATTCCCATTCAGTTCTAATCCCTTTTTGTGAGTGATGAACATCGGAACGCGAGTACCGTCCTTACTGGCATAAAACACCTGCTTTGTCTCATACTCATCAGGATTGAAATCTACCGTTGGTTGCCGAAACACACTACTTTCTCCACTCACCATGTCATAACGATAAATAGTTGTTGGCGTAGTGAAACTGGTGAAACTGTAGAATGTTTCTGTATCATGGCGCTTACCGCCAAAACCTCCTGCCGAGCCGATTCCCGGCAGCTCAACCTCTCGTATAAACGTTCCGTTCAAGTCAAATACTTTTACCTGGGTGTAGGCATCTTTGAGGTAGAAAGCGACAAACTGGTGATTTAGGATATTCGCACCCATCAGTGTCTCATCCGCTTGGGGAATCACCTCTTGCCAATTTTCTCGCGCTGGATTGGCAATATCAATCGCAATTACTCGACTGCGTGGCGCATCCAGATCAGTCTCAAACCAGAACACCGTGCCCTCACTGTCAATCAGGCTAAACTTTGCCTCAAAGGAGTTAATTAACTCAACTACAGGGGTTTCTGGATTTCTCAAATCCTTCCAAAACACTAGATTCCTAGGGTCTGTTCCTTGACTCACCAAAATTACTAGATAATTGCCATCTTCAGTGACTTCGCCACCAAACATCCAATTCTTTTCGTCAGGGCGCTCATAAATCAGGACATCTTCGGCTTGAGACGTACCGAGTTGGTGAAAGTAAAGCTTCTGATAATAGTTAATGTCTTCTAATTTTGTTGCTTCATTTGGTTCATCATAGCGCGAGTAGAAAAAGCCCTTGCCATCAAGTGTCCAGTCTGCGCCCGAAAACTTAATCCACTTTAGATGGTCAGGCAAGTCCTCACCCGTTTCTACATCTCGTACTTTCCACTCCTGCCAATCGGAACCAGATGTAGATAGCCCATACGCCATCAGTTTGGCATCTTCGCTAATTGCCAATCCCGAGAGTGCCACCGTGCCATCTTCAGAAAGCGTATTAGGGTCAAGCAAAACTCTCGGTTCTGCATCTAGTTCGGGCAGTGTGTAGAGAACGCTCTGATTCTGCAAACCATCATTCTTAAAGTAGAAATAACGGTTTTCCCGCTTAAACGGAATGCCGTATTTCTCGTAGTTCCAAAGCTGGGTCAACCGCTGTTTCAGGCTTTCACGGGCAGGAATATCATTCAGGTAGGTAAACGTCACCTGGTTTTGCGCTTCGATCCACTGACGGCTCTCGTCTGAATCGGGATCTTCTAACCAACGGTAAGGGTCAGAGACCTGCACACCATGATAATTATCCACCTGATCGACTTTAGGACTGGGGGGATAAACCAGGGACTTGTTGGCTTGATTGACATCAGCTTGCATATCGGCTTGAGACATTGCGAAGAACTTTGAACGACTTCTTTCAATGTATCGGAACCCTAATTTTTTGGAAGATGATGGTTAATCCATCAACCCAGAAAAGCTTTTGAGACAGGCAGTTAAAACATCGCGATTCAGGGCATTGTACTTGGTTTGCCCGTCCCGACGGGTTGTGATCAACCCAGCTTCTGCCAGTGTCCTAGAGTGGTGACAAAACAGAGCGAGGCTGATGTTAAGTTTCTGAGCAATTTCAGAGCCGCTTAGCTCATTCTCGCGAACCAGTAGCTCTACGATACGCAAACGGGTGGGGTCAGACAACGCCGCAAAAATTTTGGCGCGACAGTCATTTTCAGTTTTCTCAAGCAACGGTGACACAGGTGACGGTTGATTGTCCATGTTTAGATACAGGCAGCAGAATAAATTGGGTTTTCAAATAAAACTCGAACAGGCTTATTGAAGCACTTAAACAACCACTTGACTATTGAGTTACTTTTCAATATTATCGTAGTTAAGCGGTTGTTTAACCACTTAACTAGTCCGCTTCATGGACTAAAGGAGATTAGCATTATGTCCAGTACATCTCAGACAAAGACTTCTTCAGAGGCTTCCAGTTCATCTCGATACATTACGCTAACGGAAGACAACTTCCAGGCAGAAGTCCTCGACAGTTCGTTACCGGTGCTAGTTGATTTTTGGGCTGCCTGGTGTGGTCCCTGTCGTATGATCACCCCCATCGTCGAAGAGTTAGCTGCTGATTTTGCAGGTCAAGCCAAGATTGCCAAGCTCAACATTGATGACTATAGTCACATTGCGAGTCGCTATCAGATTAGTGCTGTCCCGACGCTACTGCTGTTTCAATCGGGGAAAGTCGTTGATCAGGTGGTGGGTGTAGCTCCCAAGCGAGTCTTTGCTGCAAAGCTAGAAGCTTTGATAGAAGCAGCTCACTCAGAGCAGGCAGCTTGAGCTAGCTGAGACCAACGGCAAACAACGGCAAAAGAGTGAATGCCTAAGTTCCGATCCCCATTCTTGTTTTTAAAGGAGATAAATTTGTGAGTTCTAATGTTCATTTGCTTTCGCCAGTTAAAGTTGGCGCGTATGAACTGCCCAACCGGATTGTAATGGCTCCGCTGACTCGCAACCGTGCTAGTGCAGGGAATGTGCCTCAATCTTTGAACGCAACTTACTATGCACAACGTTCATCGGCAGGGCTAATCATCAGTGAGGCAACGCAGATTTCTCCTCAAGGTGTAGGCTATCCGGCGACTCCAGGCATTCACTCTCAAGAGCAGGTTGAAGGCTGGAAGCTGGTGACGGATGCGGTACATGAGCGGGGCGGCAAAATTTTTCTCCAGCTTTGGCATGTCGGACGGATCTCTCACCCGTCGTTACAGCCTGATGGAGCGCTCCCAGTTGCACCTTCGCCGATCGCCCCTGCTGGCGAAGCTTCAACCTATGAAGGACAAAAGCCGTTTGTCACCCCACGCGCTCTAGAAATCACAGAAATTCCTGGCATTGTTGAAGATTACCGTCGGGCTGCCCAAAATGCGTTAGAAGCTGGGTTTGACGGTGTGGAAATTCACGGTGCCAATGGCTATCTGCTCGATCAGTTTCTACAGAATGGAGCAAATCAGCGCACAGATGAGTATGGCGGTTCAGTTGAGAATCGCAGCCGCTTTCTGTTGGAGGTGACGGAGGCTGTAACAAGCGTGTGGGGAGGCGATCGCGTCGGTGTTCGGCTTTCTCCCAGCGGCACCTTCAACGATATGCAAGATTCTGATCCACAGACGCTGTTTGATTACGTGATCGGAGCGTTAAACCGCTTTGGGCTTGCCTATCTGCACCTTGTGGAGCCACGGGTTCCGGGCATGAGTCTAGAGGAACCGAACCGCCCGGACTTACCCTCTAGCCATTTCCGCTCAATTTTTAATGGCACGATTATCTCAGCGGGGGGGCATGACCGCGACTCAGGTAATGCTCTGTTGGCAGAAGGGTCAGCCGACCTGATTGCCTACGGCAGACTCTACATCGCCAATCCAGATCTGCCAGAGCGATTTGCTGCTAACGCTTCGCTGAATACGCCCGATCGCTCAACTTTCTATGGTGGCACTGAGCAGGGATATATTGACTATCCTACGCTTGAGCTACAAAGTGCTTAGGTTGTTTGAGGAGTAGGAGCTAGAGGTTAGTTCAAATACCTCTTATTCTGATCTCCAGGTGAGACTGGAGACGAGAATAAATGCTCTAAAAAACTGAGAGCGTTACATCCAAGGATGCAACGCTCTCGGCTTTTTGGGACTGCTGTAAGGATTTATGGGTCAGTGCGTAGCGTTTGAGCTTGCATGAGTGTCGTCATTTGCTCCAAACCACGCTGGATGCGGCGAGTCACAGTCATAGGGCTGATTCCAATTCTTTCAGCTACTTCCTTGCGTGAAAGTCCACCGAAAAAGACAAACTCAATTGCGGCTCTAGTTTTGTCTTCTAGCTGGCTCAAGGCAAGTTGAAGCTGTTGGCGGTCTTCTTCTAAAACCTGAAGGTTTTGATATTGAGGATCTGTCAAAGAATCGCCCAATGTCATTGAGGAATCGGTTTGTTGAGACACCGTTGCGTCGAGGCTGAGGGGTGAACGGTTTTGAGTGGCTAGCTTAACTTCACGCCATTCGTTCAAGGAAATTCCTAGTTGCTCAGCAACCGCTGCATCAGAGGGTTGATGTCCGAGCGATTGGGTAAGCTGGGCGCGAATCCGCTGTCCTTCTTTTTGCAAATCTTGCCAACGACGGGGAATCTTGATGGAACTGCTGCGATCGCGCAAAAAGTGCAGCATTTCACCCCGAATGTAAGGAACGGCAAAGGAGCTAAAGGCATATCCTTGGCTGGGGTTAAACCGCTCAACGGCGCGAATTAATCCGAGATAACCAATTTGTTCCAAATCTTCGTAAGGTTCACAGCACTGGCGGCTAATTCGATGGGCGATTTTGCGGACTAGTCCTGCGTTAAGACGCACAAGTTTGTTGCGAAGGGCGACGGTGGGATTGTGCTGGTAGGACATCAGCAATTCCACATTATCGGAGCGGAGAGAAGATTCAGTAGCCACCATCGGATAAGACCTCACGTCAGACTTAGGCTTATTCTCTCGGTGGAACCCTTAGCAAACCATCGTTAATTTACGGGTGTTTGAACAGCGCTCCTGAGAGGTCTCAGCAAAACTACGGATTGCTGAAACGGTTTGCTTCAAATCGCTCAGGTTCAGCCTTACTCTGTTTCGACCAAACAAGGTACAGAGAGGCAATCCCGACGGGGTTGCCTCTCTGTACCCCAATTTTCGTACCCCAATTTTTTGAGTGGGTATCACTATAATCAGGACATGTTAGAACTTCACTGTCACACGACGTATTCTGATGGCACACTAACTCCGGGCGAATTGGTTGAAGCAGCGATCGCCACTGGAGTCAAAGCACTTGCCATCACTGACCACGACACGGTCTCCGGGTGGAATGAGGCTTTTGTAGCGGCAGAGCAGCGTTTAGAAATTGTCCCCGGTGTGGAATTAAGTACGGTCCATAATGGGCGATCGCTACACATTCTGGGGTTTTACCCAGATGCCGCTAAATTGAGTGAGCCGCTGTCCCTTCGGCTGGAGGGACGCAAAAGGCGTGCCAAACAAATGGCAGCAAACTTGGCCGAGATGGACTATCCAATTGAGCTACCAAACCTGGGGGAGGGCATGGCTCCGGGTCGTCCTCACCTGGCGACTGCATTGGTCAGGGCTGGCTATGTACACTCCGCAAGGGAAGCTTTTGATCGCTTTTTGGGAGATGGCTGTCCTGCCTACGTTCACTACGAAAAGTTTTCGATTGTAGAAGGAATTGAGCTGCTGCGCTCATCAGGGGCAGTACCCGTTTGGGCACATCCCTATCTGTTTCGCGGCGGTGATGTGGAAGTGGTGTTGCAAGAACTTGTTGCTGCGGGGTTGATGGGAGTTGAAGTTTATCACCCCAGTCATACCCCTTCCGAGACAAGAAAATTGGAAACATTTTGCGCTCAGTATGGACTGCTGATGACAGGGGGGAGCGATTACCACGGTCCGATTCCTGGTACGAAAGACAAACACATCACTACGTTAAACTTGCTGAACTTGCCGCTCAACCTGCTTGAACCCGTGAAGCAAGCAGCTGAAAGGTTAAGGGCTTGAGCCAGAATCTGTTTCGTAAAAGGACAATACCTTGGGTGGGGCCGAAGCATTCGGGCACAAACTCTGCAACTTAATCACAATCCTTCTGCCGAATGCTTCATCCCTACCGTACCGCTATGTCTTGCGGTGGGAAAAGGAGAATTTCTCAGAGTTTCCGGATCGATCCCATCTAATTAGTAGAAGGGTATGGTAGATGCACCCTGATTAAAACCCTGGAGTTAACCCTCCGGGGTTTTTCTTTTTCCAATGGATGCCGTTTAATGATTCTTAGACTTGGTGTTTGCTGGTACTGAAGATGCGTCTTCTGAAACCACGTCGGGGAGCGATCGCTTCAAACCGTAAAGCCAGATCAAGCCTGCTAGTCCTACTGTGATTCCAACCAGGCTGACAATTTGGGCAATTCTTAACGGCCCAAGCATGAGGCTATCCATTCGCAGTCCTTCGATCCAAAAGCGCCCCAGGCTGTAGCAAACCCAGTACACCAAAAATAGCGTCCCAGTTTTGAGTTTTGTTGGGTTCTGTAGCCCCCTAAAGAAGAGGAAAATCAGAATTGCAAACACTCCCAGATTCCACAGTGACTCGTAAAGGAACGTGGGGTGGAAGTATTCTGCTGTAGTGTAGCCGGGAGGACGTTGAGCCGGGGGAATGTAGAGCTTCCAGGGTACATCTGTGGGACGACCAAAGGCTTCTGAGTTGAAGAAGTTTCCCCAGCGACCGATCGCCTGTCCCAAAATTAGTGAGGGTGACACCAGATCAGCCAATTGCCAGAAAGATACTTTATTCAGACGAGCAAAAATTAGAGACGCGACAATACCGCCCAAAACTGCGCCGTGAATAGCGATACCGCCTTTCCAGATAGCGATGATGTCTGCTGGGTTTTGAGCATATTCCTGCCATTGAAACAGCACGTAATACAGCCGCGCACAGGGAATCGCAGCCAGTACCAGCCAAATTGCTAAATCTCCTAACAGGTCGGGATTCACATTTCGACGTTTTGCCAGATAGGTTGATAGGCTAACGCCAATCAGGACAGCGGATGCAATGAGCAAGCCATACCAGCGGATAGTGAGCGGGCCCCACTCCAGGAGAATTGGGCCGGGCGAGGCAAATTTGGCAATTAGGGGTAGCGTGTGCAACAACATGTGTATTGTGGGACTGAATAAAAACTGGATTGTAATTCTGGTCAGGTTGGACAATACCACTAACCATAATGCCTGAGTTGGGTGGATGCGGTCGAAAATGGCGCGATCGCCTCCACGTTAAGATGGAGATCCTCCTCATTCCAGGGCTGTTTATGTCTGCTGTCGATTCTATTGACCCCGTTCAATCTGCTGAGGGCGATCGCCTCAATCCTGCTCAAGCGGTGAGTCCTATCCCTCCTCTGTTGGGGGCTTCTTTAGCGGAGCTAACTGATTGGGTACAACAGCAGCAGCAGCCCGCCTATCGAGGAAAGCAGTTGCACCAGTGGCTATATCAACAGGGGGGGCGATCGCTGGCAGATATTTCGGTGTTTCCAAAGCAGTGGCGGGCAAATTTGGCGGACGTTCCTGTGGGGCGATCGACGCTGCATTATCGGTCAGAAGCGCCAGACGGCACGGTCAAGTTTCTGCTGCGTTTAGCTGATGGACAAATTATTGAGACTGTGGGGATTCCTACCGACAAGCGACTGACGGTGTGTGTCTCCTCGCAGGTGGGTTGTCCAATGGCTTGCGATTTTTGTGCGACGGGTAAAGGCGGCTTTACGCGCAACTTGGGGCGGCACGAAATTGTTGATCAGGTGTTGACTGTGCAAGAAGATTTTCAGCGGCGGGTTAGCAATATTGTGTTTATGGGCATGGGAGAGCCGCTGTTAAATACAGACAGCGTGCTGGCGAGCGTGCGATCGCTCAACGAAGATGTGGGAGTTGGGCAGCGATCGATTACCATTTCTACAGTTGGCATTCCCGGTCACATTCGCCGTCTGGCGCAGCATCAGCTTCAGGTAACGCTAGCGGTGAGTCTGCACGCCTCTAATCAGGCTTTACGAGAACAGTTAATTCCCAGCGCTCATCACTACCCCTTGACAGCGCTTTTGGAAGAATGCCGCGAATATGTACAGATTACGGGTCGTCGCGTCTCTTTTGAATACATCCTGCTGGGTGGATTGAATGATCGCCCCGAACATGCCACTGAATTGGCTGAACATCTACGTGGATTCCAGAGCCACGTCAACCTGATTCCCTATAACCCGATTCAAGAAGTCGATTATCAGCGTCCTGACGCGAGGCGTATTCAAACTTTTGTGGAAGCGCTAAAAGCTAGACATATTGCGGTCAGCGTCCGCCAGTCTAGGGGTTTGGCAGCTGATGCGGCTTGTGGTCAGCTACGGGCTTCTAAGGTGGGGGCGATCGCCTAACAACCGGGATACTGTACCAATTTGATTTTTGTCTGGGACAGATGCTTCGGCATAAAAAACATGAGGGCTAGAAGTTGAACTTCTAGCCCTCACAGTGGACGCTTAAAATCTTCAAAGCCAATCAGGCTGGAATGCCCGGAGCATAAGCCTCAATCACATTACCCGTTTCCGAACACATGACCATCAGGTAATCGCAAGCAGGACACTGTGTCCGAGTGAGCTGGTTAGCGGTGAGGTGATGTCGCTCGGCTGGGCTACCACAATTCGGGCAGCGAACGGCTTGAATTGTAGGTATTTTCTGTATCGTTTGCATCTTAAAACCCTCTCGACTCAGCTAATTTTCGAAAAAAAGTAAATCTTGAACAAACCTAGAGCTTTAGAGTAAAAAGTAAGGTTTCTCTTACTCCTTCGATCGAAAAATGTATCTAGATTAACTAACTTAAAGATAGTTAATAAGCAGAAAAAATTTCCAACATTTAATTTTATTATGTCAGCATTTAATAAAAGTTGCAACGTAAATCTAACCTGGGATCATAAGCCTAAAGCGTGATCCCCGCTACATCCAGGAATTGAAACTCGGTTATGGTTGACTTTTTCCAGCCACTAAACTGAGAGCAAAGCAGAAAAACAATGGAGCCAGAATGACTATTTCCTGGGTATGAGACTGCAATATTTTTCATAGCTTTACAGTTTCTTCAAAGATCTTTAACCAAGTCTCCAAATTTCCACTGTTTGGAGAGAAATTTGTGAGGCTTCTATCTAATTTCGGTATACTCCTCATCTTTATTTCTTAAGATTTGATTAATTATTTCTTCGGTTAGATGGCAGCAAAAAGAGTAGGCAAAATTCGGCTACATTCATTCTTGGAAGGTAGCTTTGAGTACTTAAAACAATGTCCTAGAAAGATATTTCCCCTCAGAAGAGAAGTTTTGAAAGGAGCAAATGCTCTTGTAGGGCATGACCTCGGGGCAAAAAGTTGAAAGTGCCACGAGTTCTGTATAGGCGCACTACTGAGCTTTTCCCAGATGTTCTCCACTGCGTCTATAGCAATTCTCAATTGCACGTCATACAGCAGTGGCGCACCGTGCCACTGCTGTATGACGTGCTTTGTATTCCACCAAGACTTAGGCTTTTGCTACCTGATAGACAAAGTTTAGGGTTGCCCAGTTGTTGCAATTCAAGGTGTAGGTGTCAGGCGGTACGTCTGTCCTACTGTTGGCGACCAGGCTAGCTTGATTCAAGTCTCGCAAGGTTGCTTGGGCAACTTCTAGCGGATTTGCCAGGGTGCTGACCCGTCTGGCATCTCCCTTAGAGCGCATAGAAATTTCCAAGGCAGAGTAGGTGTGGGTGAGTGGGGTATGACTGAAGATCACGTAATTTTCGACTACGCCAGGTGGTCCTTGTAGTGTCCAGTCAGACGGCGTGGATTGGGGAATGAGCAAGATTTCTCCCGGTGAGAGCAGACTATCGGCGGGAGCAGCCTCGAAATCAAGACTATTTTCAGATGTGGGTGTAGGAAAGAGGGCGATCGCATTCCCACTGCTATCTAAACCTAAAAGAATGAAATAGACAGGGCGATCGCTATAGTTACACAGCCGATACTGAAGGCGGCTATTAATCGGTAAGGTAGGCAATTTGCCATCGCCTACGAACAGCCCGGCTAATCGACTGGCAGGGGCAGCCCAGGGAGCGCGAGGCGTTTCCTGCTGCATCACAATCCGTTCTTGAGGGGCAGTCATTTCCAGCGTTGCGCGCACACCCAGACGAGATGATTCTGCGTTACTGGTCAGGCGAAGTAGCTTTGCCGCCAAAAGAGTGTGAAGTTGGGGGGTAATTCGGTTTACCGCAGTTTTGACGGCTTCTTCTTCCTTGGACAGCGTGTTTAGGAGAGCAGACCGCCCCAGGTGAAATAAGCCATAACTGCTTTTAGGAGCAGGTAAATCACCATTCACTGGCTGTCTTGGCTCCAAGTCTCCTGCTTCAAGCGAGGATGCGGTCAACGATGCAGCCAGGGTTGGAGCACCTAATTGAGTTTTGCCAAAAACATAATCTGCAGATTGCTCACCAGCGGCGATCGCCGTCACCCTGGGGATTGTCGCAAAAGCGCTTGTCGCATCTACCCGCTCAATTCGCTCCAGGCTAGAATCTAGCGCCACAGTCAAATTGATATTGCGTGGCAAAACTCGCACCGATTCCTGGACTAGCTGCCCCACTTGCAGTGGCATGGTGCTAGAAGCAGCAGAAATTCTTGCTCTAACTGATATACCTTCACGGCTGCGAATCTGAAGTAGTTGCTTGTCTGCCGATGAGGTCGTTTCAACGTCCGCAACAACAGACTCAAGCAGCTGAATCTTTTCACCGGGCTGAGCATTCGACGGAACTAGTGACAAGAGTGAATTTTGTCCGTAATTTTCTAGTACCGCTGCGGGAAGTCCAGCCAGCCACAGCCGTACTGTTTTACCGTCTTCCTCGATTGCCGTAACCACACCATCAGCGGTCGTTGTAGCAGCGGGCTTAAGGTAGTAAGGCGATAGTGATGGATTCTGGCTCTTTTGCCCCAAGACATACGGCTGTTGTTCTTTGCCGACCAGTTGCTCGACAGATCCAGCGGTGAGTCCCAGAGTGAGCTGGACCGTACTGGCAGGCGTTGCACCCCAGAGGTGCTGCGTCAGTGCATAGGTAAACAATCCGGCGCTAAACCCATTCCATTGTCCTTCTGCTGCAACTTGGTTTGGTCCCGTTGCCATTAAGACAATGCCGGGCAACTGACCCGTTCGCCATTGGGACTGGCTTTGTTCTTGGGAAATTCTCACCCGACCGCGCAACTGTGCCTGAAATTCCAGTTCCGCTGAGGCAAGCCAACCATTAGGCGTAGTGGGACGAGAGCGAACCCGCAGGTTGCCCTGGATAGCTCGATTGGGGTCAGCATAGCTAGTGTCTAGCACCGCAGTGACTTGCTCAGTGGAGAGCGATCGCAGTAGTAACCCTAGTGTCTCCTCCGGCAAATCATTAATATATGGACTTTCCTCGGTGGGCAAAACGCCATCAACTGGCACCAGGCTATTCTGAATCAGTTCGCCATTATCTCCCAACTTGACCTGACTACCAAACCCGCTGAAGTGAAAAAGCACCACATCGCCAGGTCGAGCTTGCTCGGTCAAATGCGCGAGAAAAGCGGCTTCGATCGCTTCACGGGTTGCTTGCTGATCGGTCAGTGTCAGAATGTCACTGGGCTGAAAGCCAAAGCGGTGAATCAGCAGTTCTTGCTGAAGCTGAACATCCGTGATGCAACCGTTTAGGGCATACGTGGAGCGATCGGAAACTTGCTCAGGATATTGGTTAATGCCAACCAACAGGGCCAACTTGCGATTCGTTGGCTGAGCGAGTGCTTGCTGGTATCGGTCTGCCACTAGAGACAATCCCGCCTCACTGCTCCCCAGGGCAAACAGTGTTAAACCAGCTTGCTGTAAGAAAGCTCGACGCTTTAGTCCCACTGAATCCTCTACGCTGCTAAACTTCTGCGTTGCTAACCCGACAAATGACTAAACTTCTGCCGCAACCTTCATTGCCCGTGCCAGCTCTGCTGCAACTTCAGGGCGAGAAAACTCAGGGGGTGGTAGCTCACCTTGACGCAGCAGTTGACGAACCTTTGTTCCAGACAAGTGAATTCGCTCGTCAGGCGTACTGGGACTAGTTTTTGTCGTCGCCATCGACTGGGTGCGAGTGCAGTAAAAAGCGTGTTCAAACTTCATCGGACTGATCCCTAACGCCTTGGGATCAAATTCGTCGAAGATGTATTGAGCATCGTAAGTGCCGTAATAATCACCTACTCCAGCGTGATCTCGGCCGACGATAAAGTGAGTGCAGCCATAGTTTTTCCGCACTAGAGCGTGAAAAATTGCTTCTCTGGGGCCAGCGTACCGCATTGCGGCTGGGTTAATTGCCAGAGTTACGCGATCCTGGGGGAAATAGTATTTCAGCATAATTTCATAGCAACGCATTCGCACGTCAGCCGGAATGTCGTCACTCTTGGTGGCTCCAACTAACGGGTGGAGAAACAGCCCATCCACAGTTTCTAGAGCGCATTTTTGAATGTACTCATGGGCGCGGTGAATCGGGTTGCGCGTTTGAAACCCGACAATAGTTTTCCAGCCTTTTTCACGAAATAGCGATCGCGAGTCCACCGGATCGATCTGATAGGCAGGAAAGAAAGGATGGGGATCACGCTGCAACAGCCAAACTGCACCCGCTAAATTGATTGGGCCTTGCTCATAGACCACTTTCACACCCGGATGTGCTTCGTCGTCTGTTTTATAAACGTTGACGGCTTCTTTGACCTTGTCGTAACGATATTTTTGCTCTAATTCCAGGATGCCGACAAACTCACCATTCGGATCATCCAGGCGAATTTTGCTGCCTTCTTTGAGGGGTTCTGCGATCGCCTCCGTCACCGAGAGCGTAACCGGAATTGACCAGGGCAAACCATTAGCCAGGTGCATTGTCGTGACGACGGCTTCATAGTCCGACGAGTTCATAAAGCCGGTCAAAGGGCTAAACCCACCGATCGCAATCATCACCAGGTCAGACGTGGTGCGTTCGTCTAGCTGCACTCTAGGTAAAGCATCTGCCTCTACTAAAAATTGCTGGCGTTGCTCTGGAGTCGCCACCCGATTAATCAGATGCCCGCCGTGCGGGGCGATGTTGTCTACGTGCTGAGTCATTGAAGTCGAGGTAAAGAGGTTAGCAGCATGTGATCAGGCTGAGCAAGCAGCACTGATCCCGGTTCAGTTCAAAACCAACCCCTATCGTACTGTGCTGTGGGGTTCGATTAACCCACCGCCAAGCAACAGATCGCCGCGATACCAAACGGCTGCCTGTCCGGGGGTAATGCTGAACTGAGGTTCGTCAAAAATCACCTTGACGCGAGTAGCGCCGTTCTCCGACGATTCCAGAGGAATGATGGTGGCAGGAACGGCTGCTGATCGGTAGCGTACCTGAACTTCAGCCTGGATCGGTGTGTCTGGCGCTGCAATGGAGACCCAATTCACCTGTTGAACGGTGCATTCAGTTTGGTGAGTGCTGTCGCGATCGCCCACAATCACCTGATTGCGTCCTGCATCAATACCGATGACATAAAGAGGTTGTGCTGCTGCGATCCCCAGCCCCTTGCGCTGCCCGATCGTGTAGTGATGAATACCATCGTGCTGCCCCAGCACCCGTCCTGACTGGTCAACGATGTCTCCCTTTTGGGGTGCCAGGTACTTATCGAGAAAAGTTTGCATTGAGCCGTGAGCCTCGATCAGGCAAAGATCCTGGCTTTCGGGCTTGTCTGCTGTGTGTAGCCCAAACTCAGCCGCTAGTCTGCGGGTTTCTACCTTCGTCTGCTCTCCTAGAGGAAACTGGGAATGAGCCAGTAGATCCTGCGTCAAATCGTAGAGGAAGTAGGACTGATCTTTACTGCGATCGACAGCGCGGCGAAGCTGGTGGCGATCGCTCAGGGAATCATAGCTAATCCGAGCATAATGTCCCGTCGCGATCCGGTCGATCCCCAATTCATCCTGGGCATAGCGCAACATTGGCCCGAACTTCACCGCCTTGTTGCACTGAGAGCAGGGCAACGGCGTAATTCCAGCACCGTAACCGCTGACCAGATAATCTACGATATTAGACTGGAAAACATCCCGACTGTCCACAATGTGGTGCGGAATTTCTAACTGCTCACAAAGCTGAGCCGCATCCACCATGCCTTCAGAGCAGCACTGCCCTTTCCCTTTCATGAGCCAAAGGGTCAGCCCAATGACTTCATAGCCTTGACGATGAAGTGCTGCGGCCGCAACTGAACTGTCAACTCCACCCGATAGCCCAACTACAACTTTGTCCATGAACTGATGAGGCGACTTTAACTTTAAAAATCCTATTTTCTGGGTTTTTGCTGGGTTAGGTCTGTTTAACACTGAGCATACTTTCCCTTACTTAGGCTAACATTTAGCGACAAAACCGTTTGGCAATGGGTTAAATGAACTCCTTGGGGCAAGGAAATGATCGTTACAAAGCTTTCCCATAGCAGGTCTGGAGGTCCTTAAATATTTCTCAAATCCTATAAAAATCTTTAGATTTCTTCATTTTTAGAAGAATTATTTATCCTCTAACTATCTCATTTGCAGGAATATAGGGATTGTCTACTGATGTCCCTTGGTCTAGCCAGCACCAGGGAATAAACTGGATAACCTCCAACGAGCCAATTCTCTGCACCTATCTCAGAAGTGCCCCGTCCACAACGTCACCACAACTTTAATTGAGCCCTGTAGTCGGTGGCTCAACCCTACGCCTGCTGAGAGTAGTTTTTGATGGACTTGGAGCACTTTGCTCGTAGCGGTTTGCCTGAAACCGAGAAAAAATCCCTGGTACTCGTGATTGACAGTAATGCAGATAGCTTATGGCTGGCTAGTCAAATTTTGGGCTTATGTGGTTGTTCGTCAATATCAACTACAAAAGGGTTAGAGGCATTAGAAGTCGTTCAGCAAAAGCAACCTAATCTCATTTTGAGTGAGCTCATGCTGACCGACATCGATGGCATTGAACTGATAAAGCAGCTGCGGCAAACAGCGATCGCCACTCCCATCATTGCGGTGACAACTCTTTGTCAATCTCCTTACGGGGAACTAGCAGTGAGGGCAGGCTGCAATGGACTGATCAAAAAACCTTACGAAGTTGAAGAGTTAGTGGCGGTTGCGGCTACTCATCTACCTCAAGTGTCTTTTCTCTTCTGATTTTAGGAATTGATGCAGGGTCGCGCACCGGCGGAGGGCTGCTGAGAACAGCGAGTAGCCCAGAAAATCCACTTTCTAAAGCCGTATCGCTAAGCAAGGCAATCACAGAAATTCCAGCGATCTCCTCAATCATGGTCTTGATTTGAGGCTTGATGGCCATGTCTATCTGCCAACGCAGCTTAACGGCAAGTTCTTTTTGCTCTGTGGCTAGCAAAAGTTGCTCGGCGTGGGTCGTAGACTTTTCCAGAATGATTGCCAGTTTTTCATCAAAAAATTGACAGGTAACTTTTTCTAGTCGATGTCCCAATTTTTCTCGATAGAGGGCCTGGATACGCTGTGCCAAGGCACGTTCTATCTGCCCCCGTGTGGGACTACTGGATGTCATCATGAGCGAGCTATCCTCCATCAGAGCCTTTGAGGTGTCTAAAATGCCACCAAAAGACGGTGACTTAAAGCAAAAACAGCACCAGAGGTGTCAGAGTTGTCCAAACGGCTCTTGCTGAATACCTGGTAAAGAAAAGTAGGTGAGACTACGGGTGCTATGTAATGGTTACGTCAGATTAGCGGTTATATGAGCCTTAAGTCGTCTATCAGCAGATACAGCCGTTGTGGAATTAACCTAAAAACCTCTAATGAGCGCTTTACGGGTCACTGTCGTGTTAAACTTGCTGCAAATTTTGCTACCACAAGTTAGATCGTTTGGTAAGTCCGAATTCCAAAAACACGACTCAATAGCCTTATGAAAAGGGGCGATCGCATCATGAGCAACCTCCACCACAAATCGCCTACATCTTGTCATCCTTTTAGGTTGCAACAGTCGGGGCTACTCAGCTTCATCTCAATTTCCGTGCTACTAGGAAGCGGTTGGATGATTGCTCCGGCTTGGGCAGAGCCGTTACCCAGAAACGTGTTGATGGCACAGCAGATTGTGGATGGTCTGCCACCGCCGCCGTCTGTGACTTTTGGGGAAGAAATTCCGGTCGCACCGACTCAACCCCAGCAGTATCCACAACAGTACAATGATCCGGCTCCGGACTCTGCTGATCTAGAGCAATCTGGCTCGACTGATGCTTCAGAACGCTTTCTGGTTTACGTCAATGGAGACAGCCCGCTTCTGCTAAACCAGGTGAGACGGGTGGAATCAGGCGCATTCTTCCAAAACTATGATGGACGGCAGGTAATCCAGGCAGGCGTGTTTAACCAAACCGATAGCGCAGAACGGCGGGTTGCAGAGCTTGCTGCTCAAGGCATTGGGGCTGAGGTGGTCCGGGTTCCAGGTGTGGTGTTAGCCAATTCAAACACCCAGACAGTCGCCTCAAGGGGATCTAGCCTGCCCTCCCCTGAACTGCTGCCAGCAGCAACGTTTAACCCAGAGGCTTCTGGACAGCAGTCTAACTTTAGCGACACTGAAGTTGCTCAAGCCAATACGCCGATTCCGGATGACTCCTACTATGTTGCCATTCCGGGAGATGCGGACGACATATCCGCTATTTATGCTCAAGTGGTGCGGCTGGGTGGAAATTTAAGGCTGGCTCAAGTTGCAGAAAGTAGGCGAGAGCCTTTTGGACCTCACGTCTTGGTCGGTCCCTTTGCCAACCGCAGTGCAGCCACTCGCTGGAATCGCTACTTTAGAGACTTTGGTATGGATGCCAGAGTTTACTATAGGCGTTAGGAAGTTTTGAGCTTTGAATCGTGCTGAACGTCCTACGGCTAGAGCAAATCCAGCACTTTGCAGTCACCGCCAACCAGATGGCAGAAATCGAGGCGCGGGTGTTTGCGGCGGGGATGCCCGTGGCAGCGCTGATGGAAAAGGTAGGCGGACTCCTTGCCCAACGGATTCAGGCGCTCTATCCGCGATCGCAAGCTCTTCACATTGGCATTCTGGTTGGCCCAGGACACAATGGCGGCGATGCGCTGGTAATTGCCCGTGAGCTTCACTTTCGGGGCTATAAAGTTACGCTCTACCAACCGCTAACCAAGCTCAAGCAATTGACTGACCACCATGCCCAATATGCTGCTAGTTTGGGCATTCCCTGCTCTGATCAGTTCACCGCTTTAGAAACCTGTGATTTGTTGATCGATGGACTGTTTGGGTATGGGCTAACCCGAGCATTAGAAGGGGCGATCGCCGACGCCATCAACCATATCAATCAGTGGACTCAGCCCGTTCTCAGCATTGACCTACCTTCTGGCATTCATACCGACACCGGGGAGGCTTTAGGCACTGCGGTTCGTGCCGATCGCACCTTTTGCTTGGGTTTGTGGAAACTTGCATTTCTGCAAGATCAAGCATTGAAATATATAGGAACGGCTGAGTTAATCGACATTGACCTGCCGCTTGCCGATATTCAAGCGATACTGGGCACCCCTGAGGTACATCGAATTACGGCAAAAACGGCGATCGCACCCCTCTCGATTGCGCGATCGCCCACTACCCACAAGTACAAGCAGGGGCATTTGTTGCTGATCTGCGGTTCCCGTCAGTATATGGGTGCTGCCGTTCTAACTTCTCTGGCAGCAAGAGCCAGTGGCGTCGGGATGCTCTCCATTGCCGTGCCCGAATCGCTCAAATCTATTTTGATTTCCCAACTCCCCGATGCCTTGACGCTGGGCTGTGTCGAAGACGAATCGGGTGCGATCGCCCAACTGCCCGACGAAACCGACCTGAGCAAATATAGTGTGATCGCCTGTGGTCCGGGTCTGACCCAAAATGCTGACTCCGTTGTAGAGCAAGTTCTCGCTAGCGATCGCCCACTCGTTTTAGACGCAGATGGATTAAACATTCTGGCAAACCAAGCCCGGATGCCCCAAATTGCTCAGCGGCAGGCACCTACAATTCTCACGCCTCACCCCGGCGAATTTAAGCGGCTTTTTCCCAATCTGGGTGAGCAACTGGGCGATCGCATTACGGCCGTTCGTTCAGCCGCCCAGCAAAGCAAGGCAGTTGTGCTGCTCAAAGGCGCACGAGTCGCGATCGCCAATTCTCAAGGCATCGTCTGGGTAAACCCTGAAAGCACTCCGGCCCTGGCCCGTGGCGGCAGTGGCGATGTTTTGACTGGCTTGCTGGGTGGTCTACTAGCACAGGCGATCGCTCATTCCACCTCAGCAGAAGCGATCGTTCAAACTGCGACTTGGTGGCACGCTCAAGCAGGCATTCAAGCTGCCCAAGAACGAACTGAATTCGGCGTTGACGCGCATACGTTAACGCAATTTTTGATCCCGACTTTGCGATCGCACTTAGAGAGGCTCTAGAGTCTGCTTGGTCAACATTTGCTTGGTCAACGTTGAGTTTTCGTGCCCCGTTCGCACAAAAATTAACTATTTCAATCTGCTTTAGGGCATACTTCAAAAATCAGGATGTAAAAATTCAATCAGAATGCGATAAAGCGATAAGCTAATGGGTATTTTATTTTTCACCTCTACATGGAACAAAGCTTTCAACTAACGTTTGAAAACGGTCGAACGGCACAAGCAATTCACCTCCAACGAGATGCTGATTTACCAGATGCGCTCAACCAACTCGGCTTGCAAGGTCCAGGTCCCGTTTTGGTGGTAGTCGGCGGTGCGAGTAAGTTGAGTGATGCAGACCGCAGGCGAGTGCAGGCATTGTTTGTGAAAGTGTTGGCTCCTCTAGCAAAGGACATGAAAACCTTTGTGGTTGATGGTGGCACCGACGCAGGCATTATGAAACTGATGGGAGAAGCCCGCACCCAAATTAACGCCTCGTTTCCCTTGATTGGTGTTGCCCCGATTGGGTTGGCGACGTTGCCTAACGCTTCGAATGCATCCGATGAGGCCTCTCTGCTAGAGCCAAACCATACGCATTTTGCTTTAGTTCCGGGCTCTAGTTGGGGAGATGAATCTCCCTGGATTGCCAAAATTGCCTCAACCTTAGCTGACTCTCAACCTTCAATAGTCATCTTGATCAATGGGGGAGAGGTGACCTGGAAAGACGCGTCTCAAAATATTCAAGAAGGGCGACCTGTAGTTGTGATTGCGGGTAGTGGACGTACAGCAGACGTACTGGCTGCCGTTTTACGGGGTAAAGCAACCGATCAACGAGCCGAAGACCTGATATCATCTGGGCTAGTGCAAGCGATAGACTTGACAACAGACTTTAGGACATTATTCAAAAAGATTAAACAAGCCTTTCTTGCTAAGGAGTAAACTGTGGCTAAAAAAGATCCTTATCGAGAATTTTTAGAAAAAGACTTTGGTGAATTATTTCAAAATCTGGAGCTAAAGGATCGGCAAAAACACTATTTGCGATCGCGCTGGCTTGACCAGATCCTCTGGATGGAAGGACGTGCTGGACGAGCGCGTGACCTATATTACAGACTGCGCTTGACCACTATTGTAGGCGGTGTCATCATTCCAGCGTTAATTAGCTTAAGCAGCGTCAGCGCGGGCATTCTCAACCTTGGCAACTCAGAAGCGAATGAAACTAATTCAGCGATCTATATTCGAGATGCGATTAGCTGGTCTGCTTTTGTGCTGAGTCAGGTCGTAGCGATCAGTGCTGCAACTGAACAATTTTTTAACTATGGCGATCGCTGGCGCAACTACAGACGTAGCGTAGAATCCCTCAAAACACAAGGCTGGCAATTTTTTGAATTGAGTGGTCCCTACCTACCTTACAAAACCCACGAAGAGGCTTTTAACATCTTCGCCAGCCAGGTCGAGCAAATTATTCAGCAAGATGTAGAAATTTACGCCACACAAATTACTCAACCGAAAGGGCTAAAAGACGAAGAAGAAGCATCGTAAGTTAACTCGACAGCAGATACTAACGGAGATGGCATTGCTTCCCTTACGTTCGGTGAAATCTCGATTTCTCCCAATGTTGTAGCGGCGCTCATCACGATTGCGATCGCCATTATTGAGTATGGGTTAACTGGACAACCAAAATCAACTGAGCGATCGCAGTAAAAACTTCAGTTTTGCAGTAGTAAAGAAAAACCCCGAAGAGTTAACTTCGGGGTTTTAATCAGGGTGCATCTACCATTCCTCTATACGAATTGAAGAGGATAAATCCGGAGACTCCATGAGATTTATCTGGTCTTTATAAAATTATCTAGGAAGCATCTTATTTCCCGATCTGTACTCAGTATTCCCCCATCTTGAGGGATATCAAAGTAAGTTTTTGTCATCAAAAAAGAAAAACCCCGAAGAGTTAACTTCGGGGTTTTAATCAGGGTGCATCTACCATTCCTCTATACCGATTGAAGGGGACAAATCCGGAGGCTCTATACAGATTTATCTGGTCTTTGTAATAACGTTTCTTTAAAAAGAAAAACCCCGAAGAGTTAACTTCGGGGCTTTAATCAGGGTGCATCTACCATTCCTCTATACCGACTGGGCGACTCTGATCCGGAAGCATTTATGCAGTTTATGGTTCCTTAGAAGAAGTTCACGTTGGCTTTAAAGTAGAATTGCTGAACGACCTGGATTTGAGGACTGTAGGTTTAATGACTGTTGCTAAAGCTGTTGTAGATGTCGATGAACTAAATGCACCGAATGCTCATGTGCCTCTCATACCAGGCGTGTACATTGTCGGTGCTGGGCCGGGTGATCCAGATCTGCTGACGGTGAAAGCTCAAAAGCTGCTGGCTCGGGCAGATGTAGTTGTGTTTGCGGATTCACTGGTGCCCAGGCAAATTCTGCAAATCGTGCGTCCTGATGCGGAGGTCGTGCGGACGGCAGATAAGACGCTGGAGGAGATTTTGCCGCTGATGGTGGAACGGGTGCGATCGCACAAATCCGTCATTCGTCTCCACTCTGGTGACCCGACGCTATACGGTGCCGTTCACGAGCAAATGCAGGCGCTAGCAGCGGCAGAAATTCCGTTTGAGGTGATTCCGGGCATCAGCGCATTTCAGGCAGCGGCGGCAAAGCTCAAGGTTGAGTTGACTGTGCCCGGACTGGTGCAAACGATCATCCTGACCCGGATTAGCGGACGCACTCAGGTGCCAGAGGCAGAGGAATTGGCATCCTTAGCCACTCATCAAGCAAGCCTGTGTCTGTATCTCAGTGCGCGACACATTCAAGCAGCTGAAGCAAAGTTGTTGCAGCACTATCCAGCAGATACTCCAGTTGCGGTATGTTTTCGCATAGGTTGGCCAGACGAGAAAATTTGGATTGTGCCGCTCGACCAGATGGCAGCTGTGACCGAGCAGGAGAAGCTGATCCGGACGACGATGTATTTAATCAGTCCGGCATTAAGAGGGGTAGATGGACAGGGGGAAGGTGTAGAAGCGCGATCGCGCCTCTATAACCCAGAGCATTCTCACCTGTTTCGTCCTTAATCCCCTAAAGTAGGGCAACAGTTGGGTAAGGGCGTTTCGCGAAACGCCCCTACGGGGACTTAGATCCAGCCGTGACGAGGTGGCTTTGCATCATTCAAATAGTAGTTGCCGACCGCGTGATATTTCCAGCGAGAAGGGTCGTGCAGCGTGTGGGCGCGGCCGTTACGCCAGTGGCGATCGAGATTGAGTTGCTGGAGTGTCGATTTGGTGCCGCTGACTTCAAAGAAGGCGTTGGTGATAAAGATGACGGCTTCCTCAGCCATTGCTTTCGATTCAGCAACAGCGATCGAAGTTGCAGCCGTTGTTTCTTCATTCATATCAGCAAAGGTGCGATCCATGAATTCTGCGGCTCGTCGCAAGATCGCCTCGGCTGCGTGAAGTTTCAGCTCCATTTCACCGATTTTGTGAATTAGCAGCGGGTCTTGGTAGCTGTAGTCTACGCCGCTGTCAATCCAGGGACGTGGGTTTTTGCGAACAAACTGAATCGTCTCACGCATGGCATCACGGGCAATCCCCACATCGACTGCTGCGTGCATAATTTGAGCAAACGAGCCCATGCAGGTCGGGCGCTCAAAAGCGAGATAGTGGGGTAAAACATGTTCTGCTTTGACGGGGACGTTTTCAAAAATAGTGGTGCCGCTGCCTGTCCCTTTTTGCCCAAAGCAAGACCAGTCATCAATGACAGTGACTCCTTTGGTCTCTTTGGGAATGTGGGCGATCGAGGTTCTGCCTTCGCCTGCTTCTTCGTCCACACACAGTACCGGAATCCAGTGAGCAAACAGCGCTCCGGTAGAGTAGAACTTCTGACCATTAAGGAGGTAATCATCACCAGAGCGGGTTAGCTTAGTTTTCAGGTCAGCTACATTCTTGGTGCCTCGCTCTGAAAAGGCGTTGCCAAAGCGCATTCCGTTAAGAATCTGGCTAAAGAAAAACTGTTTTTGGGTTTCGGTGCCATCGAGCCGCAGAGCCTCAACGGAGTAAAGATGGTTTTGCGGTAGCTGACCAAGGCTGGAATCTCCAGCCGTGAGAATGGTCAACACTTCCATGAGCGTCACATTAGAGACGAACGCCCCCCCATACTCCTTGGGGACGGTGATTGCTAACAAGCCACTCTGGGAAAGCTTTTCAACTTCGTTGTAGGGGAGAATTCGCTCCTGATCACGCTTGGAAGCACCGATCGCAAATTCGTCGGCAAGCTCTTGAGCAACAGCGATCGCTTCTTCATCGCTTTTAATCACACGGGTCTGCTGAGAACCATTAGTGACAAGTGACATGGATAAACCACCTTTAGGATAGAGTGAGCGATCAGGAATAGAGCGATCGCCCCAGGGAAACTATTACTCAAAACTGATATTCAGGCTGATATTTAGATCTGCACTAATCAGTTAAGGCTAAAACTTACAAACTTATTCTACGGTTAGCAAAAATTGACTTGGGCAGTAGCCCGTGTACGCCACGCTGGGGACTATTCACCACCTGAGTCACCCTAAAATTGGCGGCAAGGCTGCACAGGCAATAGGCTTCCTGCGCTGAGATGTTAGCAAATGCGGCAATAAAGTTGACCATGCTCTCTAGCGCCATCTCAAAGGCGGCATCTAGCGTCTCAGCAAAGCCCGTCGTCATAATGTCGGTTGGGGTTTCTGCCATCGGTGTGGTTAGCTTCAGATCTTTGCGGACGATTAGCTCGATGCTGCCATTCATCGATGTTTCGATCGCAGTGCCGCAAACTTCCCCATCGCCTTGAGCCGAATGACCATCCCCAATCGAAAACAGCGCACCAGGCAAAAAAGTAGGCAGAAACAGCCGAGAACCTGCTTGCAGTTCAGGATTATCGATATTGCCGCCATAAGCTCCTGGTGGAATCGAGCTATAGTCTTCTGGAGTTGCCACCCCCAAGATGCCAAACATTGGCCGAATTGGGATCTGAATACCACTGCCTTCTGGATACTCTGCTACACCCTTCTCTAGATCAAGTCGAATAAACTTGAGATTGGCTTCGGTAAACCGCTCTGCTAGAGCACCCCAGCCCGGACGAATCGCATTGAACCCGACAGGCAGCCGAGGGCTAATCGCATTGAGCCTCACCTCCAGCACGTCTCCTGGCTCTGCATCATTAACAAAAATAGGGCCAGTCATTAAGTGCGGTCCGACATCAATCTTGCGTTCCGCAGGCAAGTTATGACAAATTTCTAAAAATTCGGCGTTGACAAACTCTTCAGGGGCTTGCTCATACACGTAATAGCCCGTATAGGTTTCAACATCGATGCTATCACCCGAATCAATGACCAGAGCGGGCTTAAGCTTGGGAGAAAAACCCCCTAAATGAACAGTGTCACAAGTTGCCTTTAAGACGTGGTGAACCATAACTTTGCGGCAAAGGAACGAAGAGGTAAATGAAGATGCGACAGCCTGATTCTATTGCTGAGTTAAGCGGTTTTGTCTGTTCTTAATTAACCCAAAGGCAACCTTTTAAGCTTTGTTTGAGCTTTGTCAATTGTCATTTGCTGTGAGCTATTCACTATAAGCTAACGGCAATACATAGAACGTAAAAACTACAACAGGGAAACACGACCGAATCGTTAAAATCAGAGTGAATTTAGCTCACCATTGAAACTCAATTGGAGTAAACTCACAATCGAACTCAACTCACTGAATTCAACTGACTAAAATTTTGTTGGGGCTGATGCTGAGGTTTTGCTTGGTTGATCAAGGTTTTGATGTGTTCACCAATAATCTCTAGTGGCTGAACGCTTTTTTGATTGCGGCTCAGCAGCAGTGCTCCTTCCACCGATGCCAAAATCAAGGTTGACCAAGTTCGGGTTTCAGCCGGATTGAAGCCAGCCATCAAAAGCCGCTGCTCGATTAGCTCAAACCAATGCAGGTAGATCTGTTCGCAAACGCGGCGCAAAGATTCATGGGTTGATGAAGTTTCGATCGCCACGGTTGCAACGGGGCAACCCTTGCGGAAGTCAGAATTGAGCATTCCCTCAGCCAAAAGCTGAGTAAAGGCTTGAACAGCGTCTCCAATATCTTCCTGTGAATTCAGCACAGCTTCAATCTTCTGGCTTTCTTCTGCGCCTGCCGCCTCAATAGCAGCGATCGCCAATTCCTCCTTACCTCCTGGAAAGTGGAAGTAGAGAGAGCCTTTTGGCGTGTTGCTCTCTTGGGTGATCTGGTTCAGCCCAGTGGCATGATAGCCCTGAACTTGAAGCAGTTCAGCCGTCGCGGTAATCATTCGGGTTTTGGTGTTAGTGGGTTGGTTCACGGTGAGAACAAGAAAATAATACTATAACGACTGGTCTATTAATTGGTTTGTAGCCCTGTGTACATTGAAAGAATTGTTTCAAGCTATAGATTCCAAGCTATAGACTGGTCACCATATCTTGTTGACAAGATTCTAATGGCTTTATGCCAATCAAGACAAACATTCTCTGCTAAGTTGCTCTACTTTCACGGTGATCATACAATTCATTCATAATATTAACGAATTGTTGAGATGGCACCGGATGTATTCCATGTAACAATTCCATCGTTTGCCAACTGAAAGAGACTATTTGCTGTAGCATTATTTGTACAAAAGCAACTCACACAGTCGGGTGAATATTGAGTGCCAGAGCCAAATCCTTTCCTGTCCACAGCGTTCTAAGTGAGATGCTTAGAATGTCTTTGATTCTCTACAGGGCGTAGCTACCAATCTCTGCACGGTTCAGTTCTCAATGTAACTCAGTAGTACTGCATTCCAATCTGGAAAATAAGGAGAAATGAGGTTGGGGCGATCGCTTAAGACAAGCTTAAAATAATGGACTTGTAGAAGTGAGTACGTAAAACTATGACAGGGAATTCCGTCCTTTAAGGTCTTTTAATTTAGATTTTCCTGTTAGCTAAAACTTCAGCTTTTTGAGGAGTTTCCCCATGTACATTCAACTCTGAGAGGCAGATCTGAATGCTTCAACGAATTAAATTTATTAGTTGAATTGGTAGGAGAAAGCTCAAGTTCTCAGAGTTTCAAATATTGGCTCAAGCAGCCAGAACAGTTAGTCATTAAGAGAGGTCTGGTATGGGAATGGGCAAGAGATTGGGTAAAAAGGGTTTGAGATCAGCAGTGAGCAACGATCTATTTCATCCCATTGGTTCTCTCAACCGACGAGGATTTATTCGGAGTTGCTGTCTGGCGTCTATGGCATTCATCACTGCAAATTGTGCCTCCCAACGAAACGGAGCTTCAGAAGGGGGGACCGAATCTCCAGCAGCGAGTGAAGGCAGTGGTAGCGGTACCGTATTGCGAGTTGGCCATTTGCCTGCGGGCTGTGTGTCTCATTTGCTGCTAGCTAATCAGCGGGGCATGTTTGCTGACGCGGGGCTAAATGTTCAACTGACCCAGTTCAACGGGCCGGGCGAAAATTTGCAGGCACTGGTCGCAGGTTCTCAAGATGTGATCCACAACCCTTGGACGAATACAGTAGCCGCTTATGCCCAGGGAACCGATAGCCTCAAGATTATCTGCGGTTCGGGTAAGGGCGGAATTGAGCTAGTGGGTCGCAACGGTTCTGTAAAAAACCTGGATGAGCTGAAGCAAGCATCGGGGCAGGGTTTGAGAATTGGAACACTACAACTAGATACTTTAGAATTAGTGGTCTATGGGCATTTGAAGAAGCTGGGCGTAGACTATTCTGGTTATGAAATGACTTTCTTCCCCAGCATGGTAGGCATGGGTGAGGCACTGATTGAAGAAAGTGTGGATGTGTGTTCGCTAGCGCAACCCTACGCCGAAACGGTGGTGTCTCAAGCAGATGGAACTTATCTGGGCGACTCTAACGGAGCCTGGGGTCCGGAGGCTTCAGACTGTGTGATCAACTCCACTGATAGCTTCATTTCTAAAGAGCCAAATATGTTGGCTGACTATCTAGCGGTGCTGCGGCAGTCGGCAGAAGACCTGAATGCAAACTACGAAGAGGCGATCGCCGAATTAGCACCTCTCTACGGCTCAGAAGCGTCTATTCTAGCTCCCGCCCTGAAGCGTCAGGTGCCTCAACCGACTATGGATGAAGCCGGAGTTGAGAGTCTTCGCAGTGGCATTGGCTTCCTGGCAGATTTGGGTTACTTAGAGCCTGACCAGACCAACCTGATTGACGAGATCTTTGACGGCTCAGTTCAGGAAACTTCACTGCAAACAGCTTAATTCATGCCTCCCGCTGACTCCCCATCCACCTCTGGTCTACCTGCCTGGGCATCTCCGGCGATCGCTCCTTTTGCGCGAGGGCGGTTGCGCCGTTTGATGCCTGGGCTATCTTTTGTGCTGGCCTGGATTATTTTGGCACTAGGTTGGGAAATTGGGGCAGCAACCGAGGTGCTCAATCCTCGAATTTTGCCGCCGCCCAGCGTGGTGATTCCTTACATTCTGCAAGGACCCGGCGCAGCAGGAATCGGGCCGCAGCAGGTGACGTATGGGGAGGCGATCGTCAAAACTCTAGCTAGAGTTTTGATTGGGCTGATTCTGGGACTGATTGCGGCCATCCCCTTAGGAACGGTGCTAGCAGTTGTCAACCCCGTGCGACAACTGATTCTGCCAATGATTCAAACGATCGCCCCGATCGCTCCAGTTGCCTGGGTGCCCGTGGCGATCGCGCTTTTAGGAATTGGCGACCAGTCCGCTATTTTTGTCGTGTTTATGGGCGTGTTTGCAGTCATGACGCTAGCAACCGCAGCGGCGATCGAAAACGTGCCGCAAGAACTGATTAAAACCGCCAGAAGCCTCGGCGCGAGAGGGCATCAGCTCTGGCTCTGGGTTGTATTGCCTGCAACAGCTCCCAGTTTGCTAACGATTGTAAGAGTCAACTTTTTTGCAGCCTGGATGGCCGTTTTGGCGGGTGAAATGGCCGGAATCAACTCTGGACTGGGAGCGCTGATCATTTTGGGGCAGCAGCAGTTCAACATGCGACTGGTAATGACGGGCATCATTACGATTGGCGTGTTGGGGTTTGCGATCGATCGCCTGATTTTGCTGATTCAGCGGCGGCTGCTCTGGTGGGAAGCCCGGAGCAAAGGCAGGACAAATGGCTGAACTTTGCTTTGAGCAAGTTTCCAAAGTGTATGCAGGGCATCCTGCTGTGGTGGATGTCGATCTCACTGTACCTTCAGGCTCATTCACTGCGCTGATTGGTCCCTCTGGCTGTGGCAAAACAACGCTATTAGAAATTGCCGCTGCCCTGATTCCAGCGACGACCGGGCGCGTACTGCTGGGCGGCAGACCGATCACCCGACCCGGACCCGAAACAGCAATTGTGTTTCAGCACCACAACTTGTTTGAGTGGATGACGGTGCAGGACAATGTCGCCTTTGGGCTACGCACTCAAGGAATTTCTCGACACGAACGCCGCCTCAGAGCCGGAAGGCTGCTCGCGGATGTGGGGCTCATTGACCATGCCCACAAACTACCGCGTGAACTCAGCGGCGGAATGCGTCAGCGAGTAGCGATCGCCCGTGCCTTGGTGCTCAATCCACAGGTTCTCCTGATGGACGAACCTTTTTCTTCCCTCGACTATCAAACTCGTCGGGTAATGCAGCGCTATCTGTTGGCAATGTGGCACCATGCCCAGGCAACCGTTGTGATGGTGACTCACGATCTGGATGAGGCGATCGCCCTGGCAGATCAAATTGTGCTGTTCTCTGGCAGCCCCGGACGCATTGTTGAAACCATTCACATTCCGCTCGAGCGTCCTCGCCAACCTGAAGACAGCCGCCTTCAAGAAATTCGCACTCACCTACGCCACCATTTAGAAAAAGAAGTTGCTTTGGGCGAATTCACTACCGCCGAACTTGAAGCCCTGCGTCGCGAAGGCATGACCGCAGACTTGTAACCCTCAACGTCTCACTCACTTTTGCAACATGTGAATCAATGGTGAGAAAGAAGTATTCATTACAAAGAGTTGCCCTTGTCACGGGTTCGACATCTGGGATAGGGCTAGCGATCGCCAAACGCCTTATCAAAGATGGGTTTGCTATTTCTTTTCACTCCAAGTCTTCGGTGCAGGTTGGACAATCCTTAGCAGAAGCGCATCCTGGTTCATCTTATTTTCAGGCAGATCTATCTGACCAAAACCAGTCTCGTAATTTGATTACTGAGGTTCTGTCGCATCATGGTCGGCTGGATGTATTGGTTAATAATGCAGGGGTGAGTGCGACGATTCCACATCAATCCCTCAAGGAAGCCTCACCGGAGATCTGGCGCAATCTATATGAGGTTAATGTTATTGCACCTTGGACACTCATTGCTGAGGCTGAAACTGCCCTACGTCAGTCATCAAGTTCTGCCTGTCCTAGCTGCATTCTCAACATTAGCTCTCATGCGGGTATTCGCCCCAAAGGAGCTTCAATTCCATATTCTGCTAGTAAAGCTGCTCTGAACCACATGACAAAGTTGCTCGCGGTGAGTCTAGCACCACAGATTCGTGTGAATGCGATCGCGCCAGGTTTAGTTGACACCCCAATGAGCAAAGATTGGACAGCAGCACGAAGACTTTGGGAGGAGCGATCTCCGATGGGTCGTGGCGCACAACCAGAGGAAATCGCGCAAGTGGCTTCGATGTTAGTTTCAAGTCACTATCTGACAGGAGAGATTTTAGTTTCAGATGGGGGGCTGAATCTCACTTGATAGAGTTAGTTAGGGCATAGTTTGAAGAGGAACGGTGAGAGGCGATCGCCAGCAATCCTGAGCAAAATCATTCATTCTCAATCGAGAGAGGCTGAGGCAAAATAGGAACATTGTTGCCGCAATGGGAATGCAGAATGCCTAGAACCAGGATTGGTGATATCGAGATGTATTACGAGATTCACGGCAGCGGTGAACCTGTAGTTTTGATTCACGGCTTGAGCATGGATAGCAGCACATGGTTCAACCAAATTCCTGTTCTCTCGCAGAAATATCAAGTCATCGTGTTCGATAATCGTGGTGTTGGGCAAACTGATGCTCCTAATGAGGCTTACTCAACCGAGATGATGGCAGATGACGCTGCTGCCTTAATGAAGTTTTTGAATGTGGATAACGCTCATATTTTGGGCTTTTCAATGGGGGGTATGATTGCTCAGACTATGGCGCTGAAATATCCTGAGTTAGTGAGAAGCCTGCTGCTAGCTGCAACAGCTGCCCGATTTCCTGCCCGAGCAAAACATTTAGTGCAGATCTGGCTCAGGATGCTCAACGAAAATGTGTCTTTAGAAACCTCTATTAGGGATAGTTTTTTGTGGGTTTATACCAATGAGTTTTTTGAACATGACGAAACTGTAGCGGCTTCGGTCGAGCGGGCACTCAATCATCCTTACCCACTAGCTACTCACGGTTTCGCTGGGCAAGTTGCTGCGCTAATGCAGCATGACACGCGATCGCAAATCAGCGAAATCTCAGTTTCGACTCTGGTATTAATTGGCAGAGATGAGATCTTCATCCCTATGGAGTTTTCAGAAGAACTTGCTGCCGGGATTCCAAAAGCTGAGTTAGTGATATTAGAGCATGGCGGACATAACTGTTGGATGGAGTTTCCTGAACCATTCAACCAAGCTGTAATGCGGTTTTTAGAAAGGGTGACATCAATGTCAGAAGTGAGAAGGATTTAGGTGTACCAGCAGTGCATAACAGTCTTAAATAAACTAACTGTCGAGAGGCTATTCATTAGTTTTAAATGAAGCACTCCACTATTACGACTTTATACTTTTTGGCTCTTGCTTAAGGTACATGGGTTACGTTGAATATGAGTGCAGTTCTGATTAACATTATGGTTTTTCTTTGTCCCCAACACCAGCACGACTTGATTCCCCAAGCTCATTCTCCTGAAGGTGAATTGAAGCTTGCTAGTGAAATTAAAGACTTTTGGAACTCTATGTTTCAATTGTTTCAGCGCAAGATAGCTGAAATTACCTCTGCTTATCCTAACGAAGAAGATCAGGATAAACTCTACTTTAGAGTTCGCCAGATCTTAGACGAGTGTCCTGAGGTAAAAGAAACTAACTATCGTCGCGGTGTATTCCAAGATCGTTTGTGGACTAATGTATTGACAGCGATCGACGAAGATCGACACCGCCTTGAAGCAGTCTATCAAGGTCATTTGGAAGGGAAAGGAGAACTGGAACTAAATCCAGATCTGGACATTCCCATCCACCAGCGTAAAACCAACATCCACCGAATGCCAGGGGGCTATCTCCACGAGCCCGAGGACAGTTTTGGTTCAGGAGTGCTGTACGATCACGGCGTTTTTCTGTATGGGCGTGGGTGGTTTGGACCTCTCAATGATGAACTGGGTCAAACCTTGATTCATCAGGTCTTGGCACAGCACTACCCAGATTTTCAGCCTCACATGATTTTGGATTTGGGGTGTTCTGTGGGTCACAGTACATTACCCTATGCATCGACCTATCCTCAAGCCCAAGTTTGGGGAATTGATTTGGGGTCGTCACTGTTGAGATATGCGATCGCTCGTGCAAGAGTCTTAAACCAAACGGTGCATTTCTCTCAACAGAATGCTGAAAATACTGAATTTCCCGATCAGTCTTTTGATTTAGTGGTAAGTCATATCCTTCTGCACGAAATTCCTGGGGTGGCGAGAAAGCGAGTGTTTGCGGAAAGCTATCGCTTGCTAAAACCAGGGGGAATGATGGTGCATTTGGAGAGCAAATTATTTCTTCAGCCTCCCACACTAGCTGCTCGGTATTTCCGTGATACTGAAGTTTGGGCAAATTCAGAACCCTACCTTGCCTCGTCAAAGTTTGCCGATTTCCCCACTTACGCCTTAGAAGCAGGGTTTGCACCTGAGGCATTTCATGTGCATTACACACCGGGATACTATGCGTCTCAAAAGGGAAATGCTAATCCAAGTTGGGTGGCATTTTGTGGAGTCAAACGCTAGTTAATTTGATTCTGTTTGTGCTGGCTCTTAAGAAGTTATTAACCCGGCAATGTAAGTTCCAAAAGGGAATCTAGCGTTTTCGACGGTTACAGCCTAGAAAATGCAAGATCAATGATTGCCGGTTTAATAGGAAGAGCGATCGCGCTGTAACTGCAAAGTGAGTGTTCGACGTTGTTTCTCCTGAGGATTCAGAAATGCAGCCGTGTTCAGACGATGCGCTTCCTCCAAATCAGAGGGCATATTGGTGCAGGGTTCTACTACAACCACATAATGATCACGCCACCCGCCATAACTTTGGAACATCCAGACATAAGGAAAATCAGCAGTATCAAACGTCATGAGCAAAGCAGACTGGGTGCGTTGATGACGAATGCCACAGTAGCCACTGGATAAATCAGAACTGTAATAAAACTCTTGAAGTTGAGAGGAGGGTGGTGGAATAATACGCAGATCAACAGACTCCCCATTAACGGCGATCGCCTCAGGAAAGCGGGTTTTTCCAGGTTGACCAATAATTTTGCTGAACTCCAAAAATGCAGGTTCTACCCAACAGTCGGGGAGCAGAATTTCGTCTCCCGCTTCAATTGCGATCGCTGCATGATGCTTAAACAGGAATGGAATTTGCGCCTCAGACTGATTCTGGAACCAGTAAGTTAGCCGAGCCTCTGGGCGGTCTGGATCAAGTTGAATAGTCTTTTCTACTCGTATCGGGACGGTCTGACACTGGTATCCTAATGTGATGCTAAGGGGTGAACGTTCCAGGATTTCCCATTGCTGTGACCATAACTCTCCGTGGTCTGCCAAGGTCCTTCCCTGAAACAATCCGGCTGCATCATTGGGAAAAACTTCATCCCAACCTCCCGTCCACTGCTCGTCAAAGGAAGCGCCAACAGGAAGCGATCGCGTTGTTTCAGGAGTGTAGTGTGATGGATGCCAGAGCCAGGAATGCCCAGTTTTACAATCTTCTAATTGGTCGATACGTCCGCCCAAATCAGGACGAATAGTAAGCCTAATTTCAGAATTCTCCAGCGTCAAAACTTGAGCTTGCTTTACTGTCTCCAGCGTCATTCCTGCACTGATCCTCACTCTCTTTTCTGTGATTAAAGGATACAGTGCAGCCTCGAATTCTTCACTATGCCCAAAGGGATATCCTGTGGTTCAAAAACAGCTTGTTATGGGATTATTCGCTTCAAGAGCTTTCTCGCTTTTTGGATATTCTCTTGATAAAACTCACTTAAATTTTTCTCAGCTTTTTCTAATTAGCTTTTCATCTTGAATTCAGCACTAAATCAAACTGCCTGTCGTATACTACATAATGTAATACGCACGGCATCATATCGAGATCTGCATATTGGAGTCACCATGATTCGACCGAGCCTACCCGACGACACAATTGCGTTAATTGATATAGCCAAAACGATCGGCTTCCAGCCCAATGAGCTTGAGGCGCTGAACGAAATGCTGTCCGATTACTTTGGAGGCGATCGCGATACAGATTGTTTCTGGATCACCGACGATGATAATGGACCAGTTGGGGTTGCCTATTGTGAACCGGAACGGATGACCGATCAAACGTGGAACCTGCAATTAATTGCTATCCGACCTGACCGCCAGGGACAAGGACGCGGTGCGACACTATTAAGCTATGTTGAACAAATGCTAGCGTCGCGTGGTGGGCGAATGTTGGTGGTGGAAACATCAGGATTGCCAGACTTTGAGCGTACGCGAACCTTTTACGCAAAGTGTGGTTATGAGGAAGAGGCACGTATCCGTGACTTCTACACGACAGGTGATGACAAGATCGTTTATCGCAAGATGTTGGCTGACTAAAAGGAGCTTTAACGAGTATTCTCAGGGCATAACCAGGGAAGCACATCTACAGGAGTAACAATGCAATTCGGCAGCGATAACCAAACAGGGGCATCTCCTCAGGTATTGGAGATGATAGTGACTGCTAATGCAGGATATACCCACGGATATGGAGATGACATCTGGACTAAAAGAGCAGTAGAGGCTTTAAGAGAAACCTTTCAATGCGATTTGAATGCGTTTTTTGTGTCCACCGGAACTGCTGCCAACAGTTTGGCACTCTCATGTCTGGTGCAACCTTGGGAAGCTATCCTTTGCCACGCTCAGGCGCACATCATAACGGACGAATCAACTGCACCAGAGTTTTTTACGAATGGCGCTCGCCTGATCGGACTTGCTCGTGGAGAGGGAAAACTCACTGCCCAACATCTTTTAGATTATTTTGAAGGCGCAGGCGTTGATATTCCCCACAATCCACTAGTTCGAGCCTTGAGCCTTACCCAAGCAACAGAATCAGGACTGGTTTACACGCCAGATGAAATTGCATCTGTGACCTCTGTAGCTCGGCAACACCACTTGTCAGTACACATGGATGGAGCGCGCTTTTCAAATGCGGTAGCGGCATTAGGTTGCACACCGGCAGATCTCACCTGGAAGTCAGGAGTTGATATTCTGTGTTTGGGAGCTACCAAGAATGGTTGTTTGGCAGCCGAAACAGTAATCATCTTCAAATCTGGTCTTGCTGAACAATTTGTACATCGTCGAAAACGAGCAGGTCATTTGTTGTCAAAGGGTCGGTTTTTAAGTGCCCAAATCATAGGTTGGCTAAAGGATGAGCATTGGCTAGAACTTGCCCATCATGCAAACGGACAAGCAGCCCAACTTGCAAATGCATTGTCTGCTATTCCTAGTGTCCGTATTGTTTGGCCGACTCAAGCCAATGAGATCTTCGCAGTGATGCCAAAGCAGGTGGCAAATTATCTGCAATCTTCTGGGGCAGAGTTTTATGAGTGGTATCGTGAGTCTTTGCCGCGAAATGTTGTGATTGACAAAAATGAAATACTGATTCGATTGGTCACTTCCTTTGCAACCAAAGATAGTCACGTTCGTGACTTTTGTTCCCTCCTTCAAAGTTCTTCCCTCAAATTGCGATCGCCATCCAACAGCCCAGATGGAGACGCAACAAAAACCTAAATTTTGAGTTTAAGAGCACTACTACTTATCCTAACCATTGGACTGCTTTGTTCAAGCAAGTAGAAGCCAAAAGGAGTTTGTTTATGCCCTCTCTACGAACTACTCTTCTCGTCGATAGTATTGTTTGTTTTGTTTATGGAGCAGTGCTGACGATTGCAGCAGACTCACTCTCTACTCTATTTACAACCAACCCTATCTCTTTACTCGGCTATTCCTTACCAGACGCTCTGAGGATTCTAGGATGGAGTGTATTGGGAGTTGGGCTGTATGTTTGTGTTGTTGGTTGCGCCAAACCTATCAGACCTATTGCAGTTTGGTTGGTGATTGGAATCGAAATTGCTTGGACAGTTGGCAGCGTATTATTGTTAGCCTGGATTGGAAATACACTTTCCTGGATAGGTATAGCTTTTATCATTTCAAGTGCAGTAGCTGTGTTGGGTTTCATGATTCTTGAGCTAATTGGGCTTCAATCATTGTATGAGCGGCAAATCTAGTAGTCTTTTTGTCTGGTGCCCACCTCAATCGTACTGATTGTGTTGTTCTGCACAAGCTGACTTAACATAAGGTCTTTCCTGTGATAGGAGGTTCTCCGCTGGTTTGCGTATAAAAGGTGAGAGGAACCGTATCTTTAAGGGTTAAGGAGTTAGGTTATGGCAGCGCGATATTTTGCTTTAATCAGCGGTATTACCTATGCTCTTTGGAGCAAAGTAAGCGAATGGGGGTATATCAGCTTCCCTCATCAATGACGGCGGTGCGATCGAGCAATAGCAGGTTACGAAGCTGGTCGGTGTCAAACTCGGTTAACCAGTTTTCACCTGTGCCTACCACCTGTTCAGACAGTGTTTTTTTGCTTTCAATTAGTTCATGAATGCGCTCTTCTAAGGTGCCAGTGCAGACAAACTTGTGAACCTGCACGTTGCGGGTTTGCCCGATACGAAAGACGCGATCGGTTGCCTGATTTTCCACCGCAGGATTCCACCAGCGATCGAAGTGAAACACATGATTGGCTCTGGTTAAGTTGAGTCCTACGCCGCCTGCTTTGAGCGAAAGGATAAATACTCGTGGGCCCTGCGGGTCGTTCTGGAAGCGATCGACCATTTCCTCTCGTTGCTTCTTAGACGTGCCGCCATATAAAAACAGCGTTTCCCGGTTGAACTGTTGCTCCAGGTAAGCTTTAAGGAATTTGCCCCACTCAGCAAACTGAGTGAAGATGAGTGCGCGATCGCCCTCTGCCAACAGTTCATCCAGCATTTCCTCTAACCGCTGAAGTTTGCCGGAAAGGGAACGGAAGGATGAAGGATAAGGGATGAGGGATGAGGTGTTTTTCGTATTCTTGGTATCTTTTGCGGCTGCTGCTTCCTTAAACAGTACAGGATGGTTGCAAACCTGTTTTAGCTTGACCAGCAGTGCCAAAATCATGCCGTGCCGCTGAATGCCCTCAGCCGATTCAATTTCAACTAGCGACTGATCGACCAGCTTTTGATACAGGGCGGCTTGCTCGGCTGACAGCCCACAAAACACACTCATCTCCTGCTTGTCGGGTAAGTCTTGAATGATGGTTCGGTCGGTCTTGAGTCGCCGCAGGATGAAAGGTTGAACCAGCGATCGCAATGTTTGCAATGAAGCCGTATCGCCATAGCGCTCAATCGGCACAGCAAACCGTCGCTGGAAGAAGTTGCGCGGTCCCAGATAACCGGGGTTGAGGAAATCCAGAATTGACCAAAGTTCCGACAAGCGGTTTTCGATGGGCGTTCCGGTGAGGGCAATGCGAAACTGGGTTTCAAGCTGGCGGACTGCCTGAGACTGTTTTGCTTCTGGGTTTTTGATGTTCTGCGCCTCGTCTAGCACTACACCTTGCCAAGAAACGCTTTGCAGATCTTTGGCATCTCGGTAGACCAGTGCATAGCTAGTGATCACCAGGTCATAGCCCTTGACCGCTTTGGCAAATGCTTTGCCTTGCGATCGCTTATCACCGTGATGCACCAGCACTTTTAGATCTGGGCCAAACTTCTTCACCTCGCGTTCCCAGTTGCCCAGCACTGAGGTGGGACACACCAGCAGCGTTGGGGCTTCCAGTGCATCCTGTTCTTTTAGGTGCAGCAGCAGGGCAATCAGTTGAATCGTCTTACCCAGACCCATATCATCAGCTAAGCAAGCCCCTAAACCCCAGCGTTCCAAAAAGGCTAGCCATGAGGTTCCCCGTACCTGATAGGGACGCAGTTCGCCTTGAAAACTCGCAGGGATGGCGATCGCCTCTACACTCTGATTGCCAGTCGTGAGCGTGTTGATTAGCTCTTGCAGCGAACCCGATGCCTCAAAGTTGACTACAGGCAGCTTTTCGATCATCTGTGTGTCGCCCGTGCTGATTCGCAGCGCATCTTCCAGCGACAGCGCCATCTGGTCTTTGCGGCTCTCAAAAAAGCTTTGCGCAGCCCGCACATCTTGAGGACGCAATTCCACCCATTCCCCGTTAATCTCAACCAGTGGCGTATTCAGCGCCACCAGCCGATCGAATTCTTCCTTAGAAAGCCGCTGTCCGCCAATTGACAGTTCCCACTTAAAGTTGAGCAGGCTTTGCAACCCTAGCCGCTGTTTGTTGCGTTTCGAAGGGGCTTCTGCCCTGACTTGCAGCCCCAACCGATTAGCCAAGCCTTGGTGGTTGGCCAAACTGGGTGGCAACACCACACCAAAACCACTGTCTTGGAGCTGCCACGCTGACGACTTGATGAAGTCGTAAACCTGCATCGGACCGAGCGGACAGGCTTGTGGCTGCTGCACTTGCAGGCTCGGCTCCAGCACCGGATAAAGCCTGGAAGCAAAGCCCAACCCAGCTAAGAGCGTTTCCTGGGGATGGTGAATGGTACGCCCCAAATAGTCCAGCCGCTCTACGGGGTTGTTCCAAATCGTTTTGGCGCTGACTAGAAAATCGGCATCGTGAGCCGCCTGAAGATAAAACTCTAGCGCCCAGTCCGTCTTGCCAGGGGCAGGCGTTCGCAAATAAAAGCAAGTGCGGAAGGAAGCCGCCTGCTGGGTCAACTGCTGCTGAATAGGGGCGATCCAGTTGTTCAGGACTGCTTCTAGCCGCTCTAGCTTCTCGGCTTCTGTGGAAACCATTCCTGGATGAGGCGAGTCGGCTGCGATCGCTCCTAGTGCCTGGAGCCACTCTCGCACGGGCGTATCTTTGGGCAGGGGCACGGTGGGCAAAGGATGGCTAGTTAGAGCAAGCCGAATTTGAGCATCAATGGTTTGGTGCAGAAAATTAAGCAGCAGAGTTTGTGCTGCGGGGAAGACGGCTGCTTCTACGGACTCGGTGGAGTCAAGCGGCTGGTAACCCCGACAGGCAGCAGGCATTTGTCGTGAAAAATGCTCTAACCGGGACTGGTCAGCAGCACTGTCTAACAAGGCTTGCCAGCGGGCAACGGCAACTTCATCTGAGCGCTCTAGAATCGGCAGAAATTTGGAACGGGCTAACAAATCCAGGTGCCAACGGGCAACGTGTGACCAAAAGCGCAAATCTCCGCTCAGCCAGGATTCTTCACTTACAGAACTGAGGGGTAAGGATTGGAGGAATTGAATCGCTTCCAGTGGCTTCAGGCAAATTCCCTGTACCTGCCAGAACTGCGACGTAGGGACTGCATTTTCGTCGGGCGAAGTGGATTGAGCAGCGGAGTGCTGCGGGATAGCGATTACCCCAACGGGGGAACTGCTTCGCATCGCCTCCTCCGTCTCATCTAGCCTGACTTGATAGGTCGGCAGGGCAAACGCCACCGACTGCAAGCGAGCCACTGCGGACTCCAATAAAGCTGTCGCCTCCACTTGAGTCGCAGATTGCAATTTTGACCGGGATGATTTCGCTTTTGTCTGGGCAGTGCGTCCGGCTTCAACTAGTGGCACATCTGAGACAGCCCAGTTGATTTGGCGGGACTGATGCAGCGATCGCAGCCAATCAACTAGTTCCGCAGCAGTCATCACAAACGGATGGGGTAACACAGCATTAGGCTGCGCTTCTTCTGCCTGTGACTCAACTCTGCGCCAGGTTTCGCCCCAAATCAAGAAACAACTTGCCTGAAGCCCAGAAGACTGAGAAGAAGACGTTTGAGGCTGGAGAAGCCAGCTACCGTGAAGAATTGCCATGCACTAAGCGTCACTAGCGATCAATGAACGTCGCGGAACTGAACATTGCTGAATCTACGTGAGAGGTTTAAACCCTCCTAAAGCGTTGGCGGTTAATCGAGGAGGCGATGCGAAGAGTTCCCCTTCTGGGGTAATCGCAAAACATCACACCGCCATCAACACCCAGAGCAGCCGCCAGAAGCTTGAAGTTTCCTGGTGTAGAGCTAATTTCCCTGGATGGAGCAGTTATATCTGCAATGTTGGGTTCATTGTACAACCATATTCTTAAGGTGGTTTGCGGGAGGTTTGCAGTTCAATTCTTGCCAGCTTTCTCTTATTAGAGGCAATCTTTCAAAATTAGCCAGAGCTTCTCTCAAGTGGCAGTATGAAAGTGGTTTCAAGTTGAAATTCCCTGACTAGAGTTCAACTTTGGGAGCGGTCTTTTGCACTTAGCTCGTGCAAATTGTCTAGCATCGCTGATAAGCGGAAACCCGATAGATTACCTGAAGAAACGTAAAAATTATTGTGGTGCGCTACGATTGAATCAAACTTACGAACAACTCCGAAGTTCATCATTTTTTGATTGCGAAACCAGTTGGGGAGATGGTTTAGCCCTCGCGGTCAAGGTGAAGCGATCGCCTGATATCTCACCGACCGACCTCAATCTTGAAGATAGATTGAGAATTGATTCAGGCAGTTTCTTCTAATAACTCATTGCAACAGCAGACTAAGGGCATCAGTGCTACGATTGCCACAGAAGAAAAAATAAGGCTAAAAGGACAGAGTGCCGCATGGTAGAGGAAATAGATAAGTCAATATCCTTCGACGGACGGGATATTCGGCTTAAGGTAGGTCTGCTTGCACCGCAAGCAGGCGGTTCCGTGTTGGTTCAATCAGAAGAAACGGCAGTTTTTGTAGCGGCAACCCGCGCCGCTGGCAGAGAAGGAATCGACTTTTTGCCGCTGCTCGTTGATTACGAAGAAAGATTGTATGCCGCCGGACGGATTCCCGGTGGGTTTCTGCGCCGAGAAGGTCGCCCCCCCGAAAAAGCAACTCTGATTAGCCGTTTGATTGACCGCCCGATGCGTCCGCTGTTTCCCAGTTGGCTGCGGGATGATATTCAGATCGTGGCAACGACAATGGCGCTGGATGAGCGAGTCCCACCCGATGTGCTGGCCGTAACAGGTGCATCAATTGCAACGCTACTAGCAGGCATTCCCTTTAATGGACCTATGGCTGCCGTGCGAGTCGGGCTGATTGGGGATGATTTCATTATTAATCCGACTTACAGCGAGATTGAAGCAGGCGACCTGGATTTGGTGGTTGCTGGTTCACCTGAAGGCGTGATCATGGTCGAAGCTGGGGCAAATCAGTTGCCTGAGCAAGACATGATTGAGGCAATTGACTTTGGCTACGAGGCCGTTCGCGATCTGATTCAGGCACAGCGTGACCTGATGGCAGAACTGGGCATTGAGATCGTGACCGAACAGCCTCCCGAAGTGGATTCGACCTTAGAAGACTTTATTCGCGATCGCACCGAAGCTTCTATCAAAGAAATCCTGACTCACTTTGAATACAGCAAGAGTGAGCGAGACGCAGCGCTAGACAAGGTCAAAGAAGAAGTAGCAGCGGCGATCGCTGAAATGCCCGAAGAAGACCCCATCCGAGTTGCAGCTCAGGCAGACGCTAAAGCTTTGGGCAATACCTTCAAGGGTTTGACCAAAAAGTTTATGCGTCGCCAAATTGTTGAGGACGGCGTTCGGGTAGACGGTCGTAAGCTAGACGAAGTTCGTCCGATCTCTTGCCGGACGGGTATTTTGCCAACGCGGGTTCACGGCAGCGGACTGTTCCAGCGTGGACTGACTCAAGTGTTGTCAGTTGCGACCTTGGGCACGCCTGGAGATGCTCAGGAGCTAGACGACCTGCACCCTGACGAGCAAAAGCGCTATTTGCATCACTACAACTTCCCGCCTTATTCAGTGGGTGAGACAAAGCCGATGCGGTCGCCTGGTCGGCGTGAAGTCGGGCATGGCGCACTGGCAGAACGGGCAATCGTCCCCATCCTGCCGGACAAAGACAAGTTTCCCTACGTCATCCGGGTGGTGTCAGAGGTGCTTTCCTCCAACGGCTCCACCTCAATGGGTTCAGTCTGCGGTTCCACCCTGGCGCTAATGGATGCCGGAGTACCCATTACCAAACCCGTCAGTGGAGCGGCAATGGGGCTGATTAAAGAAGGCGATGAAGTTCGCATTCTTACCGACATCCAGGGCATTGAGGATTTCCTTGGCGACATGGACTTCAAAGTCGCCGGAACCGACAGCGGCATCACAGCCCTGCAAATGGATATGAAAATCAACGGTTTGCCCATTTCTGTGATAGCAGATGCAATCCGCCAGGCAAAACCTGCCCGAATGCATATCCTGGAAAAAATGCTGACCACCATCGACCAACCTCGTCCTGAGTTGTCGCCTTACGCACCAAGACTCCTGACGATTAAGATCGACCCCGACATGATCGGCATGGTCATTGGACCCGGCGGCAAAACCATCAAGGGCATCACCGAGCAAACTGGAGCCAAAATCGATATCGAAGACGATGGCACAATTACCATCTCGGCAGTCGCAGGCGAAAAGGCCAAACACGCTCGCAGCATCATCGAAGGCATGACCCGCAAACTCAGTGCTGGCGATGTGTATGTCGGTCGCGTCACCCGCATCATCCCCATTGGTGCATTTGTCGAATTCCTTCCCGGCAAGGAAGGCATGATCCACATCTCCCAGCTTGCTGACTACCGCGTTGGCAAGGTCGAAGATGAAGTTGCTCTAGGCGACGAGGTGATTGTTAAGGTGCGCGAGATTGACGGGCGCGGACGGATCAACCTGACCCGTCTGGGCATCCATCCAGACGAAGCTGCTGCTGCTCGTGAAACCGCAGCCGCCGATTAAGTCCTAGTTTGTCTGGGCTAATTTCGGGGCGATCGCTTCCTTCTTTTGAGTGGGTGGCGATCGCCCCAAATTTTTTATCGCCCAAAAATGTTTGCCGCTGACTGTAGCGATCGGTCACGCCGATATGTTAATTTTATAAAGCTGAGTTTGCAGCCCAGTTTTAAGACTGAGGTAGCGATCGTTCAGCATCAGGCTCAGTAGCTCAGTAGGTTAGAGCAGGGGACTCATAAGCCCAAGGTCGCAGGTTCAAATCCCGCCTGAGCCATTTTTATCAATGAAAACTTAATCCCCGTATCCCAGAAAATTCACAGGGATGCGGGGATTTTGCGTTCTGTAAACCATCCCTAATACACCACCATTTTTAGGCGAGATTTTAGTCAAGGGAAAAGGATTGAAGGAAAACTTGCTCAAGCCAATGGGGAATTGCACAAACTGAGAACGATTCAGAAATTTTTAATACCGATTTAAACAAATTTCGTGACACATCGATTTCTGTAAGGGCGCACTGCGCCTTACCCATATCTGCAACATCTTTAAATCAAATGGGTATCACTATTTCATCTGCGCGGTGCCATGAACTGTTTATCAGATCGAATGTCAATCTAGAGCAGGAAGGCATCTTCCCTTGCTCCGCTTTATGGTGTTGATAGTAGAGCTTGTTCAAGCAGGATCAGCCGTGCTGTATCGTACTATCAACGCAAACCGGATTTGCATTACTCAGCCCACTCATGCATGGGTGGCGGGACAACTGGCTCAGGCATGGGGAAATGCAGCGATCGGTTCCTTTGCCCCTCACGCAGCGGTCTGTTTGGGGGCAGAACAGCACGACATTGGCTGGATTCCCTGGGAGTCAACTCCTACTCTGAATCCTGAAACAGGATATCCCCATAGTTTCATGGAAGTTGCTCCAGAAGTACATACAAAATTATGGGCAGGGGCAAAACAACTTGCCCTGCCGATGGGACGTTACGCGGCACTTTTGGTCTCTCTACATGGCACTGGATTATACGAACGCTTTACTCATTGGAAACAGTCACCCACATCCACCCAAATTGTCGAAGCGTTTTTGCAAAATGAGAAGGAATTTCAGCAACATCTGATTGATCGGTTGAAACAAGACTCAGCTTACCAAGCGTATGTTACGCCAGAAGTCATTACCCGCAATCAAAAACTGGTAGCAACGTGGGATGCATTGTCCCTCGGAATCTGTATGGGTGTGACGAAAGAAAAACAGTTTGAACAAGTTCCTTCTGCTACTGGAGAAGTCACACTGGTGTTGACTCCCATCCAAAACGATCCAACTCGCTTGAGCCTTAAGCCCTGGTGTTTTCAGACTGAGGAAGTCACTGTTGTATTTGAGGGACGGATTCTCAAAGAAAAGTTTCAGGATGAACGAGTGATGCGCGATCGCCTCACAACTGCTCCCTGGATTACCCTTATCGCTACCCTTTATCCAAGTAGTGATACAGATGAATAAAGGATAGAGCTTTAAATACGCAGCTCCAGAGGGAATGGTATCAGTAAAGAGGAGCTTTCATGCCATACTGCTAGGGTGACGGTTGTTAGAAGAGGGCAGTGATGCATGGTATCCGCCTGATCTCCGCTGCAATGAGTCGTCTTGATAAACTCATGAATGCAGCCAAGCGACTGATTGCTGGCACATTGGGGTTAGAAGATCCAATATGTATCATGCCTTATCGAGGATATGGCACACCCGACAACCTGCATCTAAGAGGACGAGTGTTGCAAGATCAGGGCATTAAGCTGAGAGAAGAAAATGCATCAGTCTGGAGAAATCTCCGCAATATGTATCGTCGATTTGAGTCAGACGAAGTTGCGGAGGCGCGAGTGCGAGCCTATTTTGGCGCAGCCCAACAGGACGTTTTAACTAATGCTGAAGGCTTCTTTCAAGTCACGTTTGCGTTATCCGATCAACCGGTTGAATCCGATCGCTTCTGGCAACCTATCACACTAGAACTGCTCGAACCTCTCCCGCGGCACTCAGCGCCAATCAAGGTAGACAGTGAAGTGATGGTGGTGTCAGAACGCGCCCGGTTCGGTGTGATCAGTGACATCGACGACACCATTATGCGAACGGCAGCCACCGACCTGCTCAAAATGATCCGTATTGCCTATCTCGGTAACGAAAACACCCGCCGTCCGTTTTCTGGTGTAGCGGAGTTTTATCATGCTCTCCAACAGGGACAAAACGACGATCACAGAAATCCTATTTTCTATGTATCCAGCAGTGCTTGGAATATGTATGACTTGTTTGAGAAGTTTATGGATTTTAACCACATTCCCCGTGGACCTATTTTGTTGAGAGATATTGAACTATCTCCTGCTAACCTGCTGTCGTTTAAGCATGAGAGCCACAAGATAGAGCAAATCACGCCGATTCTAAACTGTTTCTCCCATTTACCCTTTATTTTGATTGGCGATAGCGGACAGAAAGATCCAGAGATCTATCAGCAACTTGTCAAACACCACCCCGATCGCATCTTTGCTATCTATATTCGGGATGTCACCCCCAATGATTCCCAGCGTCAAGGTGAATTAGAGGCGATCGCCAATCAGGTTAAAGAGACAGGATGTGAATTCGTAGTGTTTCCTGAAACCCAGGTAGCGATGGAACATGCCATCACACATCATTGGATTAGCTGCAATTAATATGTAGCGCTATAGGCAGTATCATTCTACCGTTATGAATCCTTATCCTCTTCTCAAGCAAACTCAACGGCAACGGGTCAGTGATGGTCAGAAAGTCTCTATCCTGGATGGTTGTGATGCAGCTAATCGACTGCTGTTTTTAGCGCTGCCCCAACTGGGCGATTTTGATAGCCTTGAGTATGCCTGGTGGTTGCAGCGTGATGTAGAAAGGCTACGGGAGGCAAAGCTAACGATTCGTGCGGTTGGAATTGGCGATCGCCCCTCTGGGGAAAAGTTCTGTGCCTATACCGGGTTTTCTCCCGACTGGCTGTTTGTTGACCCCACAGCCGAACTGCATCGTCAACTCGGTCTGTACTCCGGGCTATCGCTCAAACTGCCTGTGCTCTCCTCAAGCCAAAATGCCTGGTTGAACCTGATGCTGATGTGTGCCGGGGTGGGCAGCCCTGGAACACTTGCAGAGGTGTTTCGGGGTTATCGGGGCGATCGCAACGCTCCCCAACTGATTCACGATGATGAAGTGGTGAAAGCGGCTCCGTTACCTACCTTTAAAGGCTCATTTTTTAAACTGGCTGGAGGAACCGGGTTTCAGCGTCCTTTTGAGTTGGCAACTCTGCGATTGCGAAACATGACGGAGGTTCTGGGAAATTGGAAAACCTATGTGCCCGATGCTGCTCATATGACCCAACGGGGAGGAACGTTTCTGTTCGATCGCGATGGAAGTTTGCTCTATGAACATCGAGATCGAGGCATTCTAGGTTTTGCTGCCAACATGAGTGATCCGCTGTCGTTTCTCTTGACTGAGATAAATTCAAAGTAGTTACAAACCGTCTAATGGTGAGGAAGGCTTCCTATCTTGCGATCGCCCCTCAGGTTGTTCAAGCTGTAAGCGCTGTTGTTCAGAAGTGACAGGCAAGTTTTCATCAATCTGAAGTGCTTCAGTCGTGTTTGAAGGCTCACTGAGTCTCTGAACTTCTTGCTCAAACTGCTGCTGTCCCTCATTGAAAAACCGTTCTGCTGCGGTTGGGTAGTTGAGTGCAGCATTAATTTGAGTCAAGTCTGGAGAGGCGAAACTGGGTTGCGTCAGAGCCGTAGGAATCAGGATAGTGGCGATCGCCATTCCCAACCAGTTGTGTTGAATCGTTAGGTTAAACATATCCCGACTCCTGAAGCGAAAGAGAACCATCGGGGATAATAGTGAGTTTATTATCTCTGTCTCAATTTTAGCGCTCTGCTCAATAGGCATGTTTTCACAGCAATTTCCACTTGGATAAACTACAAATCCCTGTAGGGGCAGTTCGCGAACTGCCCCTACGTTATGGTTCGCCTATCCGAAAATGGCTGTAAGAGGTCTGTTTTCAAGCGTGAGAGCTCTCGGTTTCGCGCTTGAAAACAGACTCAGATCTGGCAATCCCCTTTACTCAAGCATTTCCAGGTTTCGTACCGCACCTTGATCGGCGCTAGTTGCCAGCAATGCATATGCTTTGAGCGCTGCTGTGACCCGCCGTTTGCGGGGCTGTTCAGGCTTCCAGGCATCCTTACCTTTGGCTTCCATTGCCGCTCGACGGTTGGCTAATTCCTCCGCTGGTAGATCTACATTGATGCTGCGATTGGGAATGTCGATGAGGATGCGATCGCCATCCTGCACTAGCGCAATATTGCCGCCTGCTGCCGCTTCTGGAGAAGCATGACCAATCGAGAGTCCGGATGTACCCCCAGAAAAGCGTCCATCGGTCAACAAGGCACAAGCTTTGCCTAGCCCCTTCGATTTGAGGTAGCTGGTTGGATAGAGCATTTCCTGCATCCCCGGACCACCACGCGGACCTTCATAGCGAATAATCACGACATCGCCTGGTTGCACCTCATCCCGGAGAATTCCGTTGACGGCGGCATCCTGGCTTTCATAAATACGTGCCTTGCCTTCAAAGACCAAAATGCTTTCGTCTACGCCTGCTGTCTTGACGATGCAGCCGCGCTCAGCCAAGTTACCGTGTAGCACCGCGAGTCCGCCCTCGGCGCTGTAGGCGTTCTCGATGCTGCGAATACAGCCATTTTCCCGATCTGGGTCGAGGGAGGGCCAGCGGGTCGATTGGCTAAATGCTTGCTGCGTGGGAATGCCTGCCGGACCAGCCTTAAAGAAGGTGTGGATAGCTTCGTCATCGGTACGCATGATATCCCAGCGATCGAGCGCTTCCTTCATCGTCTGACTGTGAACGGTGGGTACATCTGTGTGGAGCAACCCAGCCCGATCTAGCTCACCGAGAATACCAGGAATGCCACCAGCCCGGTGAACATCCTCAATGTGATACTTTTGCGTGTTGGGAGCAACCTTGCAAAGCTGAGGAATCTTGCGCGAGAGGCGATCGATATCTGCCATCGTGAAATCGACCCCTGCTTCGTGGACAGCAGCCAGCAGGTGCAGAATCGTGTTGGTCGATCCGCCCATTGCGACATCTAACGCCACAGCGTTTTCAAAGGCTTTGCGACTAGCGATCGAGCGAGGCAGCACCGATTCGTCATTCTGCTCGTAGTAGCGACGAGTAATGCTAACGATGGTGCGGGCAGCATTAATAAACAGATCCTTGCGGTCAAAATGGGTCGCCAACGTGGTGCCATTGCCGGGTAGGGAAAGCCCAATCGCCTCAGTGAGACAGTTCATCGAGTTGGCAGTGAACATTCCAGAACAAGAGCCACAGGTTGGGCAGGCAGAACGCTCGTATTCCTCGACCACTTCGTCACTGACGCTGTCATTTGCGGCAATCACCATCGCGTCTACCAAGTCCAACTTGTTTTCCGAGAGTTTGGTTTTGCCCGCTTCCATTGGGCCACCGGAGACGAATACAGCGGGAATGTTGAGCCGCAAAGCTGCCATCAACATACCGGGAGTGATCTTGTCACAGTTGGAAATGCAAACCAGAGCATCGGCACAATGGGCATTGGCCATGTACTCGACCGAATCAGCGATGATCTCGCGTGAGGGTAAACTATAGAGCATTCCGTCATGCCCCATCGCAATCCCATCATCCACCGCGATCGTGTTGAATTCTTTGGCGACACCACCAGCGGCTTCAATCTCACGGCACACCAGTTGACCCAGATCCTTCAGGTGAACGTGTCCGGGCACAAATTGGGTAAAAGAATTGGCAACTGCAATGATAGGCTTCTCGAAGTCCTCAGTTTGCATTCCGGTGGCGCGCCAAAGCGCGCGGGCACCGGCCATATTGCGTCCCTGAGTGGTGGTTTTGGAGCGATAGGTCGGCATGGCGCATTCTATATAGCTAGGGTTTTTAAACAGTCTAGACGGTTAAGTCCTAAATCTTTTTGCAAAAACAGAAGCACTCCTGCGGACTAGTACTAAAGTTAGCTGTATTTCCAGTGCAACTACGAGTAGACAGCAGCCCCCCATGCCATCAACTGCTAAACCGATTCGGCTGTTTATCAGCTATCGCAGCCAAGACCCGGATATGAGCCTGGCCCAGCGCTTTTATGAAGCACTGGATGCGGCGGGATATGAGTCATTTATGGCAGGAGAAAGTATTCGGCTCGGAGAAAACTGGGCACAGCGAGTAGATGAAGAACTGGAGCGGGCAGATTACTTTTTGCTGTTGCTGTCGCCCAAGTCCGCCACGAGTGAAATGGTGATAGAAGAGGTAAGACGGGCAAAGGAATTGCGCGATCGCCATCCTCAACACAAACCTGCAATTCTCCCCATCCGGGTCAACTTTCCCTGGGACTCACCGCTTAATTACGACCTGCGCGGCTACCTCAACCGCGTCCAGCAGCGTGAATGGAAAACCGAAGCTGATACCCCCAAAATTCTCCAAGAAATTCTCACCCTCCTGGCAGCAGGTTCTTCCCCATCTCCCGCCTTTGCTGAACCTGAAGAACCTGATTCCCAACCCCTTACCCCCTGTCCCTTACCCCCTCCTAACTCTCCACCCCTCCCCATTGCTGAACCTGAACTCCCTGGTGGACAGGTTGATCTTGCTTCGGTGTTTTATGTAGAACGGGAGCCGATTGAGGCAGACTGCTACGAGGCGATCGCCCGCTCTGGTGCCCTGATTCGGATCAAAGCACCGCGCCAGATGGGTAAGACCTCCCTGCTGTCACGAATTTTGCAGCAGGCAAAAGAACTGGACTACCTCACCGTGCCGCTCAGCTTTCAGCTTGCCGATACCGCTGTCTTTGCCGATTTGGATAAGTTTTTGCGCTGGTTTTGCGCCAGCATCGGACGCAGACTACGACTTCCTAACCGACTGAACGACTACTGGGATGAGATCTTTGGCAGCAAAGACAACTGCACCGCCTACTTTGAGGAATACCTGCTAACTGAAATCAACAGTCCGCTAGCATTGGGGTTAGACGAAGTGGACTGCGTGTTTCAGCATCCTGAAATTGCCGCTGACTTTTTTGGGCTGCTGCGAGCCTGGCACGAAGACTCCAAAAGCCGCGACCTGTGGAAGAAACTGCGGCTGGTAGTGGTGCATTCCACCGAGGTCTACATTCCGCTCAACATCAACCAGTCGCCCTTTAACGTTGGCTTACCGATTGAGCTACCCGAATTCACGCCCGCGCAGGTGCTTGATCTGGCAAAGCGACACGGACTGAACTGGAGCCTCGATCAGGTTGAGCAACTGATGAATATGGTTGGCGGACACCCTTACCTGGTTCGCGTTGCGCTCTACCAAATCACGCGCGGAGAAACCTCCCTCACCGAACTACTCCAGTCTGCCCCCACTGGAGCCGGACTCTATGGCGATCACCTGCGCCGACACCTGTGGAACCTGGAGCAGCACCCGGAGTTGGCTAAAGCGGTGAAAGTGGCGATCGCCTCTCCTGATCCCGTTCGCCTAGAATCGGTGCAAGCTTTCCAGCTACACAGCATGGGCTTAGTTCACCTTAAAGGGAACGATGTACAGCCCCGCTGTGATTTGTATCGACGGTACTTTAGCGATCGCCTGCGGAGGAAGTAGGCGGGAGGTGGGAGGTGCCAAAAAACCGGAGTAGCTCCTCGGTCACTGCATCAGGAGCCTCTTCTGGTAAGAAATGTCCGCAGTCCAATGTCTTGCTCTCGACCTGTTGAGCGTACTTGCGCCATACCTCAGGAACATCATAAGTGCGATGCACAAACCCCTTCGCGCCCCACAACACCAGCAGTGGACACTGGATCTGCTGGGTCAAGTCTTGTCGGTCATGCTCAAGGTCAATGCTGGCAGCCGCACGATAATCTTCACACGAGGCATGAATGGCATCGGGTTGACTAAAGCAGCGCACATACTCAGCCATTGCTTCATCGGCGAACACGGTGCCTGGCGCACTCCACCGCTTTAACTTTTCGGTGAGGTAGTAAACCGGGTCAGCACCGATCAAGCGCTCTGGCAAACCATCGGGCTGAATTAGGAAAAACCAATGATAGTATCCGCTTGCAAAGTGCTGGTCTGTAGTCGCGTACATGTGATATGTCGGGACAATGTCCATCACGCAAGCTCTTAAAACCTTCTCAGGATAGTCGAGTGCCAAGCGATGTGTGACTCTGGCTCCACGATCGTGACCTGCGACAAAAAAGGTTGGATGGTCAAAATAAGCCATTACTTCGACCAAGTCGCGCGCCATTGCTCGCTTTGAATAGGGAAAGTGATCGGCTGTAGTGGTTGGTTTGGAGCTGTCTCCATAGCCACGTAAGTCAGGGCAAATGACGTGGAAGTGCTCGGCTAAATGAGGTACAACGTTGTGCCACATGACGTGTGTTTGAGGATAGCCATGTAACAGCAACAGCGGAGTGCCTGTTCCACCATGAACTAGATTGATTTCCGCTCCAGTCGTTTGCACTTTGACAGTATCAAAGGCTTGTGGGAAGAGTCCCATATCACGACACCCCATACTGAGCATAGTCTGCTCAACCCTAGCATAAGGGCAATACAGCGACTTCTCCAGGGGCGATCGCTCCCATCAGAAGATTGAGTCAATCAGTTCGCGTAGAACGGCAATAAACACCCGTTGCCGGTTTCAATTTAGGAAAGAGGCGTGAAAATGATGGTACAAACTCAAACTTGTAGGATTTGATCGTTCACCGTTCTATATCCTTCATCCCTCATTCCTATGCTCCCCTCCTACGAATACCAAGTTGGCGGCAGTCTCCCCGCAGATGCACCTACCTATGTCACCCGACAGGCAGACCGAGACTTGTGTGACGGCTTAAAGGCTGGCGAGTTTTGCTATGTGTTGAACTCGCGACAGATGGGTAAGTCGAGCCTGCGGGTGCAGACGATGAAGCGGCTCCAGACGGATGGACTAGCGTGTGCGGCGATTGACATTACGGCGATCGGTGGGCAGCAGGTGACTCCGCATCAGTGGTATGCGGGCGTAATTCGCAACTTGGTAAGAAGCTTTGACTTGGCAGAAAAGCTGGACTTGCGAAGCTGGCTGCGCGATCGCGAATTTCTTACGCCTGTGCAGCGGTTGGGCGAATTTGTAGAAGAAGTGCTGCTGGTGGAGGTGCCGCAGCAGATTGTGATTTTTGTGGATGAGATTGATAGCGTCCTTAGCCTGAATTTTCCGATTGACGATTTCTTTGCCTTCATCCGCTCTTGCTATAACCGTCGGGTCGATCAGCCAATTTACAAACGACTAGTGTTTGCGCTGATGGGTGTGGCGACTCCCTCTGACCTGATTCGCGACAAGAGCCGCACACCGTTTAACATTGGGCGGGCGATCGCCCTCTGCGGTTTTCAGCTTAAAGAAGCAATGCCGCTGATTCGGGGGCTAGAGCAGAAGACCAGCAATCCCGAAGCGTTGCTCAGTGCAATGCTCGACTGGACGGGCGGACAGCCGTTTCTCACCCAAAAGCTGTGTAAGTTTGCCCTGAATCGCCCTGACCCGATCGCCCCTGGCAATGAGTCTGCCTGGGTAGAAGCGCTGGTGCGATCGCACGTCCTGGAAAACTGGGAATCGCAGGACGAACCGGAGCATTTAAGAACGATTCGCGATCGCATTCTCCGTGATCGACGCCGTGCTAGTCGGCTGTTGGGTTTGCACCAGCAAATTTTGCTGCAGCAGGGCGAACTGGATGCAGACGACAGCCCCGACCAGCTAGAGCTACGCCTGACTGGAATCGCCTATGAACACCAGGGCAAGCTCAAGGTCTATAACCGCATCTACGCCACCGTGTTTGACTTGCGCTGGACGGAAAAGGAACTGGGGCATCTGCGACCCTATGGGGAGGCGATCGCCGCTTGGCTCGCCAGCAGCCAGCAAGACGAGTCGCGCCTGCTGCGCGGACAGGCGCTCGTCGATGCCCAACGCTGGGCCGCCGACAAAAACCTCAGCCAGCAAGACTTCCTCTTTCTCACCGCCAGCCGCGAACGGGATATGCGGGAGGTTGAGGGAGCGCTAGTGGCAGAGCGGCAAGCCAACCAGATTCTCAAAGAGGCAGAGCAACGGGCAAAGCGAACGATTCGAAGCGGGGTGATTGGGCTGGCGGGGATCTCGGCAGTGGCACTGGCGATCGTCGTGTGGGCAGGGGTGTCGCTGCGAAACGCCAGCGCCGAGGCACAAGCCGCACGGGTGGAAATTGAACAGGCAAAACGACAGCAGCAAGAAGCCGAAGCTACCGCTGAAGCTGCCGCCAAAGAAATGCAGCAGGCAAACCAAGAAGAGCAAACTGCTAGGGCAGAAAGCGCCGAGGCAAGACGCAACACCCGCCTAGCCAACCAACTGACGAGGTTAGCCCAGACAGCCGCTCAGCAAGCCGAAGCCGAGCAGACCGCTGCCCAAGCCGCCGCAGCCAGCGCCAGACAGCAGCAAGAAGCCGCCCAGACTGCTGAAGCCGCCGCTAGAGCAGAACAGCGGCAAGCTACAGAGCAAGCCGCTGCCGAACAAGAGCGAGAGCAAGCACTCGTTGCCGGACAGCTAGAGCGACGCGGTACTGCCCTGCTGCGATATCAGCCCGTCAGGTTTGTTGAAGTTGAGACGTTGCTGGAGGCGATGAAACTGGGGCAGGAGTTAAAGAATCTGATTCAGGCAAGCCCTAACCCAGTTGCTACCAATGCGCTGTTATTGGAGGGCTACCCCGCCATTAGCCCCATGCTGGCACTCAGAACTGCTGTCAATAGTATCTTGGAGGAGTGGAGCTTCCAGGGGGAGTTCCGTGGCTTCAGCGACGATGGGCAACGCCTGGTGAGCTACTCCAATGAAGACAGCACCTCTCGCCTCTACGACCTGTCGGGCACAGAGCTTGCCAGCTTCCAGGGAGTGTTCCTTGGCTTCAGCGACGATGGGCAACGCCTGGTGAGCTACTCCGATGAAGACAGCATCTCTCGCCTCTACGACCTGTCGGGTAATGAGCTTGCCAGCTTCCAGGGATATTTCCAGGGCTTCAGCGACGATGGGCAACGCCTGGTCACTTCTTTGCAAAATGAGGATATCAGTCAGGTTTACGACCTGTCAGGCAAGCTGTTAGCTGAGTTTACAGGTTCTACCTTCGATCAAAACCTCTATAGAAACCTGTCGCTTGGCTTCAGCCCGGATGGGCAGCGACTGATGACGGTTTCCGGTGATGGCTATATTCGCCTCTGGACAATTGATAACGGTCTGAATGATTTGCTGACGCAGGGGTGTGAGCGGCTGGAAGGATATTTTAGAGCAAATCCAGAGGAGCGGTTGGAAGTGTGTGAGGAGGGATGAGGGATGAAGGGGAGGGGGCGATCGCCAGTTCCCCCAATGCCTCCATTCCTGCTTCATCCTTTGAACCTGTGCCAAAAAGGTTTAGCCTATCATCAGTGCCGCAGGGAAGTGTTTGAGGGCTTCCCCAAGCGGTAAGCTTGCGTGAGTTTGGAGAGACTGATCAGAGATTGCGTCTTTCCAACTGGAAGCTAGTCCAGCAGGCAACTCGACTGCGGTATCAGCCCAGATTTGTTCGCCTAATGGCAACTGACCTGCTTCGAGCAAGCCAGTGAGGAAACGGGGGGCAATGGCGATCGCTGTCTTCCCTTCAAAGCTGCGGGCAAAGGCGATGACGTGGTCTTTGAACTTACCAGTGACGGTTAGCGGCTGATAATCTCCTTGCTCAAACAGTGTCCGATGTACCTTTCTGGCTTGCAAAACCTTGAAGGTTAGGAATAGTTTGATCCGACCGTCTGCTCTCGTCTCAAGCAAATTGCCGATGAGGGACACAATGTCTTTTTCAATTCCAGTTTTCAGCTCGTGCAAGCAAGAAATTCGCTGGTCATAGTCAACCGGACGGCGGTTGTCTGGGTCAACTAAACTCAAATCCCAAAATTCAGTTCCCTGATATAGATCGGGCACACCAGGAGCCGTGTTTTTGAGCAAAACTTGGGAAAGAGAATTGAAAATGCCGTAATCTGCAATCCGCTTTTGGAAAGGTAAAAATTCCTGCAAAAAGTCATTTCCTTGAGCCGGATCTAAAACTTGTTCCACAAACTTTAGATAGCCTTCCTCGTACTCAGAGTCAGGACGCAACCAGGCAGTGTGAACTTTCGCTTCTCTCACGGCTTTGATCACATAATCTTTGATACGAGTTGCGAAGGTAGAGCGATCGCTATTCTGATCAAACGGAAAAGCTCCTAACAGCGTTTGATAGAGAAAGTACTCATCATTCGCACTAGGAATCACTCTCTCGTCAGTTTGCAGCTTCTTCGACTGGTTGATCTCACTCCAGCGCATCGCCTGTCGTTCCCACTCTTCGGGGATCTCAGAAATGATGTTGAGGCGCGATCGCATATCTTCACCCCGCTTTGTATCATGAGTCGCTGTAGCACTCATGGAATGCTTCCAGTACTCATTTCTGCGTTGATTAAACTCATGAAATGCAGGTAGCGAAATACCAAACTGCCCCGGATTTCCGCCCACTTCATTCAGGGACAACAAACGGCTGTAAACATATAGCAGCGTATCTTCAACTCCTTTTGCCATGAGTGGGCCAGTTAACTGCTGAAATCTCATGACAAAATGTAGCCACTCTTCTTGCTGAGCTTGAGTAAGAAATTCGTCATACTCCAACAGCAACAGTTTTCTAATAAAGTCCAGTTCGTTGGGCAACAAAGGAACATTTTCTTTGGCTGCTTCAATCACCTGATTGACCTGCTTTCGATCTGACTCCGTGAGTCCTTGAGGATTAATATAAGTTCGATACACCGGGAACAGTGCCAACACTTCTACCAATGCCCTTTGCAATCCGTTTAGGGTAAAGTCGCTGCCTTGCCGAGTTTGACCTGCAACTCGCTTTAAACTCAGCGCTAGATTCTCCAAATCTCCAGCCAAGTTTCTCTCGATAATTAGTTTCTTTTTGTCGACGACGAGTTGCTTGTAGGGCTGATTGGATTCAGTGAATCGAGTATAGATTTTCTGCAATCGCTGCTCTGTTTCACACCGACAAAACACGCCATTGACGTAGTTCATGAAGTCATAACCGCTGGTTCCCTCAATCGGCCAGATGTCAGACAAATCTTCTTCAAGTTCAAGAATTTTTTCGACCGTGATGTAAACATCACCCATCTTTTCCCTGAGCCGCTCCAGATATTGACCTGGATCGTACAGTCCATCAATGTGGTCGATTCGGAGTCCGGTAATCTTTCCCTCTTCGACTAATTGACCAATCAGGGAATGGGTCTTGTGAAACACTTTGGGCTCTTCAACTTTTAGAGAAATCAACTCGTTGACGGTAAAGAATCTGCGGTAGTTAATTTCTTCTGCGCCCACTTTCCAAAAAGCAAGACGATAAAACTGTTCAGACAGTAAATGATCGAGCGGATTGAAGCTTTCGGAATTTCCTTTTTGCCCATTAAAGAATTCTACGTTGCTATTTACAAATTCTTTAACGTCCTGATTTTGATTGTAGAGTTCCCAGAGTAAGCGTTTGACAAATTCAACCTGGTCGTAACGCTCTTTGCCTTTTGCTTCAGTTGGAATATTTTTGACAATGTAGAGAATGCCAAGCAGTTTGACAAAATCAGGATGATGTCTACCCAGCGATCGCGCCAATCCACCTAAATTTTGCGTAATAAATCGAGCGTAAGATTCAACTCGAACGGGTAATTTTAAGCTGTAATAATTAACGGTCAAACCTGTTTCATCATAGCCAAGCTGAATCTCACCGTTTTCCAAGCATCGCCCGTAAAAGTTTCCTAGAAGCGGTGCAAGTACCCGTCCTCGAATGTCTTCGTAGGAATGGTTCCATTCGATATCAAAGAAATCAAAGGATTCAGAGTCAGGACCATTCTCCAGGACATCCATCAAAAGCTTGTTTTGAGTGTCGTAGGCCATGTGATTGGGCACAATGTCCTGAAGCCAACCTATCTCATGCTTTTGAAGTTCGTCAACTAGCGTCTCAAATTCTTCCTGTGTACCCAATTCGGGGTTAATTTGCGTTGGGTCAACAATATCGTAACCGTGAGTACTGCCTGCTCTAGCTTTGAAAATAGGCGAAGCATAGAGGTCAGAAATTCCAAGATCTGCTAGATAAGCAACAATCTGTTTTGCTGCCTCAAAGGGAAATCCTGCATGAAATTGAATTCGGTAAGTAGAGGCTGGAATTCTCATTTTTAGGTTAGGAAGAGATAAGTTTGAACTTAACGCTAGGTTGAACATCAATAGACTTAGGATTTTAGATCTGCGACTCCTTCAAAAAGTCGCAGATCTGACACTTCACCCCAATCTGTTTAAGCCTGATAAACGGCAAAACTTTGAGCTGGAATCTTTAACGATGAATCAGATTTAGATGCCAAACTATCTGGCAAAGCCGCACCCGAACCCATCCACTTTTGATCAGCAGAGTCTAAGATTTTTTGCCAATTGCCATTGGGTAAATCTGTATTAAAACCTACCGTTTCATTGTTGAAGTTCAGAATGCAAAATAGCTTGCTGCTATCCTGCCAGCGATGTAAAAACAGTAGCTTGTTTTCCTCTTGCACCGTAGCTTCTAAGTTTTGCTTGTCGAGGTTCTTTAGCGCAGGAATAGTGCGGCGTAGATGAATTAGATGTTGATAAAGATCCCGTAATGCTTTGTGCTTTCCTTCCTTTTGCTGCTCCCATTTCAACTGAGATTGCTTAAAGGTTTCAGGACTTTGAGGATCGGAGTATTCCCCTTCTAAATGAAATGCCGAGAATTCCCGTTTTCTGCCTTCTCTGACGGCCTCAACCAGGTCTGGATCAGTGTGACTCACAAAATACAGAAAAGGAGATTCCTCGCCATACTCTTCACCCATAAACAGCATCGGAATGTTAGGGGACAGCAATAGGGCACCTGCCGCCAGTTTTAACGCTTCAAAGGAAACCAGGGTAGAGAGGCGATCGCCCAACATCCGATTCCCAACCTGGTCATGATTTTGGGTGCAAATTACAAACTGACAGCCAGGGCGATCGCTTGCATCGCTGCCGTGATAACGCTTGCGTTCAGCGGCATATTGCCAGTCATAAACAAAGCTGTTTTTATATGCCTTTGCCAACTGTTCACAAGTGCCAAAGTCCTGGTAGTAGCCGATTTGCTCTCCTGTTAACAAGGTATGCAAACAGTGATGAAAGTCATCGCTCCACTGAGCATCCATGCCGTGACCACCAACTTCAGGTTCGCGAATCACGCGCACATCATTCAAATCACTTTCGGCAATCAGGTAAAACTTGCGCCCCACTTGTTTGGATAGAGCAGCTACATCATCGGCTAATTCCTTGAGGAAATGTTTTGCACCTAAGTCATAGATTGCGTGAATCGCATCCAGCCGCAGCGCATCAAAATGAAATTGCTCAAACCAGTAAAGCGCATTCTCAATGAAGTAATTTCTCACCCCTTCGCTACGCGCATCATCGAAGTTAATCGCGCTGCCCCAGGGAGTTTTGTAGGTTTCAGTGAAGAATGGCGCAAAGCTACTGGTGTAGTTTCCTTCGGGGCCAAAGTGGTTGTAAACCACGTCCAAGATGACGGCAAATCCTTCTTGGTGACACGTGTTAATTAACTGCTTTAGACCGTCTGGACCACCATAGGAGTCTTGCACTGCAAAGGGATACACGCCGTCATAACCCCAGTTGCGGCTACCGGGAAACTGAGCAACGGGCATAATCTCGATCGCATTGATGCCTAACTCTCGCAGTTCGCCAAGACGAGAAGCGATCGCCTCAAAAGTACCCTCTGGTGTGAACGTGCCAACGTGCAGTTCATAAATCACCATTTCATCCAGCGGAATCCCTGACCAATCTTGATCTGTCCAGCTAAACGCTTGATGGTCAACCACTTCTGTCGGGCCATGTACACCTTCCGGCTGAAACTGAGAAGCCGGATCGGGGCGATCGAATTCCCCTAAATCGTAAAAGTAACGAGTTCCGGGCTGAACGTCTTCAGCCGTGACCTGCCAATAGCCATGCTCACCGGGCTGCATTGGCAACAGTTTTTCTGTGGGGGCGACCAGCTTTACCGCTACCTGGTCTAGCAAAGGTGCCCAAAGTGTGAATTCACAACGATTTCCATCCAGGTAACGAGCGCCAATCTTCACCGCAGATCCCCCTTGTCTGAACGCGTCCTCCTGAAAATAGATGCTTTTGAGCGAAGGTAAAACTGTCGTAGGATGTATCTCTTAGTAGGGGACTAGGGGTTAGGCTGAGTTACTCATTGCTATTTAGAAAGCTCTAGTAGGTTGGGTGAAGCAGAGCGGAACCCAACACATTAAGCTTGGTGTTCTGAAGTTCATCAACGATGTTTTGGGAATCAGGCTTGATGTTCTGAGGTTCATCAGCAATGTTCTGAGAATTAAGCTTGATGCTTTGAGGTTCATCAGTGATGCTCTAAAGTTCACCCGTGATGTTCTGAGATTCATGGACGTCTGAGGTTCAAGAGGTGATGTGTAGCGGTTCAGCGTTGAATCTTGCAGCATCAAACGAGATGGGTTGAGGTTGGCTGGTGAATGTCTGACTATCAAACGCGATCGCCCTTCTGCATTTGGGAATTCTGCTACCAATCGATTTTAGGGGCAGAATTTTGTGCAATACAACCTGGACAAACATCATCGGCGATCGCTTCGGTTGAAGGGGTATGACTATTCATTGACTGGTGCATATTTCATCACCATTTGTACACACCAACGAGAATGTTTGTTTGGCGAAATTGTTGATGGTGAAATGCGGTTGAATGAATTGGGGCAAGTTGTGGCAGATGTGTATCTTTGGTTAGCAACGCAATATTCTTACGTTCATTTAGATGCATGGATTGTCATGCCCAATCACCTTCACGGTATTTTGGTGTTAACCGGTGATCCCCGTAGGGGCGTTTCGCGAAACGCCCCTACTGAAGACGCTACAAAACGTAAATCTTTGGGGCGTTTGATTGGGGCATTTAAGACTGTTTCTACGAAACGGATTAACTTGATTCAGTCCACATCTGGTTCCCTGGTTTGGCAACGCAACTATTACGAACACATCATCCGCAACGAAAAATCCTTGCATGACATTCGCCAATACATTCACCACAATCCTATTTCCTGGCAGCAAGACCAGTTGCATCCTGACAATTCTTCTAGGTGGTAAGGCGATCGCCCTCCACTCCTCACTATTCCACTTGCGATCGCCACACTCCCTCCCACGGTCCACCCACTTCCAACCCACAAAGATGACTGGTTGCTTCCAAAAGAAGTTGTTTGCCGCTCAGCCGATTCTCCCAGAGCCGCAGCGTGAGTTCGCCTTTCATGGTGTCTCGGCAGGCGAAGATTAAACCTTGCTCAGTGGGGGCGCGAAGGGGAGTGCCAGGGTGGGTGGTGGTGCCGATTAGCTCAACTTCAAACTGGGCGTTTTGCGCCTGCATTTGCCAGTAGCCCCAGGGATGAATTTCCCAGTGAACCTCAGAGTTCCAGGGGACAAATTCGTAAAACTTGCCCTGGTAGTGAATGCCAACCATCGCGACAGATTCCATCCACCAAAGGACACCCCGTCGTCCTCCACCAGCGGTCAGCGCCAGGTCGGGCTGGTTGTCAAAGGCGTTGCAGTTGAGCCAAAACCAGCGCTGCGGGAAGGCTCCGCCCCAGTTTTTTTCGCTGTAGGCGGGTGCCTGGGTAAAGGAGTAGCGATCGCCATTCCACTCGATCCACCCCGTAGCTAGACCGTGCGCCATAAGGATTTGCCAGCCCGGTTCAAAGATTTGAAACTGCGAGAGCCAGCCTGCGGTGGACTGCTGGGGACGATCGGTGTCGCCCCAACCATAGACGGGCTGAATTTCGTACTGCCACTGCGCCGTTTGACCGGAACCCGGATCAGACAGCTTACCCTGGTGCCAGGTGGCAGTTCCCTGGTAGCCTTGCTGAATGTGTTGATCAAACAGGTCAGGGTGAAGCTCGGTAGGAGATTGGGTTAAATCTGTGGTGCCCCAGTGTCCTAGACCGAGGGCATCTTTCCACGCCCAAAATCGCTCAACATCTGGGAAAGTGCGGCAAAGATACTGGTCGTCTGGCCCTAGAATTTGAGCTGCGCCGCCGCTGTGAGGCTTCCCACCAGTGGGGTCTTCGATGGAATACATGAAAGCGAAGGTTTGACCGCATTCGGGCAGGGTGACGCGGTAATACCATCCCTCAAAGAAGCGGCGATCGCTCCCATCCCAGTGGTAGCCGCTGTGAGGCGTTTGCAAAGCGTAGGGAAAACCGCGAAGAAGACTTACCATTGAATCCAAGCTAACGATACTGCCCCCAGTATGAAATATTGCTCTAATCCTGACTGCCCCAATCCGGCAAATCCTGATGAAAACAGGTTCTGCCAAAATTGTGGAACGCGGCTACTGGCTGAAGAAGGAATTGACGGCTTGGGCGCAAATCAGTCGCCCCAGTCCTCAAACTCACTACCCAGTTGGCGATGTGTGAAGACGATTATGGGTCATGAGTCTTGGGTGCGATCGGTGGCGATTGCCCCTAATGCCCAGTTCATAGCCAGCGGCAGCGGCGACAAAACAGTGAAGCTCTGGCACTTGGAAAGCGGCAAGCTGCTACATACGTTAAGCGGACATATTGCCTGGTTGCGGGCGGTCGCCATCAGCCCAGACAGCCGCATTGTTGCCAGTGCCAGCAACGACAAGACGATTAAACTCTGGGATGCTGCCAAAGGCGAATTGATCGAAACGCTCACCGGACATTCTGACTGGATTCGGGCGGTGCAGTTTATCAGCGGCAAGGTGCTGGTCAGCGGCGGACACGACCAGACGATTCGGCTCTGGCGAATTGGGGGACAGGCAGACGTGCGATCGCTAGCAGGGCATGAACACTGGGTTACTTCAGTGGCTTACCACGGAGAACGGCAGGTGTTAGCCAGCGGCAGTCAGGATACGACGGTGAAACTGTGGAGTCTGCCCAAAGGAAACCTGGTCGCAACGCTAACGGGACATGCAGAATCAGTGGAGGCGATCGCCCTCAGCCCTGATGGTCAACTGCTAGCCAGTGGCAGTCAAGATCAGACCGTGAAACTGTGGCAGGTGTCTAACGGCAAACTGATTTATACCCTCAGCGGCCACACGGATGGCGTTGATGCGGTTGCCTTTCAACCTCAGAGCAATGTTCTGGCGAGCAGCAGCAAAGATAAAACTATCCGGTTGTGGGATACAAAATCGGGAGAATTGCTTCATACCCTATCAGGACACAAAGGCTGGGTGTTTTCCCTTGCCTTTAGTGCAGAGGGGCAAACCTTGGTTAGCGGCGGTTGGGATCAGGCAGTCAAGATCTGGCAGTTGTCCTCCTGATTTCATTAGATTGGGGGTAATTCTGATCCAAATTCCGTTCTTCTCCGTTCTTCAATGTCGCAATGTGTAACTTTCTCGAAGCGGGAGTTCCACATCGTGTAGATGATCATGATGCTCGATTAAGCTGGGTTGCATTCGTATGAGCTACTGCCTCAATCCGGTCTGTGAAAAGCCCCAAAACTTGGGGCAGGCACGGTTTTGCCAAAATTGCGGCTTAGGATTGCTGTTGTGCGATCGCTATCGAGCACTGCGACCGATTGGGCGAGGCGGTTTCGGCAGAACGTTTCTAGCAGTCGATGAACACATTCCCTCCAAACCTACCTGCGTCATCAAGCAATTCTTTCCCAAGGACCTGGGAGTGCTGGAGCTAGAAAAGGCGACGGAGCTATTTCACCAGGAAGCTGTGCGAATGGAGCAGCTTGACCAGCATCCGCAAATTCCTAAACTGCTGGCTCACTTTGACCAGTCGCCTTACCAATACTTGATTCAAACCTATGTGGATGGGCCCAACCTGGAGCAAGAGCTAGACCTGTCAGGAGCCTTTAGCGAAGAGCAGATTCGGGGAGTGTTGAATGACCTATTGCCCGTGCTGCAATTTATCCACGATCGCCATGTCATCCATCGCGACATCAAACCTGCCAACGTCATTCGACGACGAAACGATGAGCAGTTGGTGCTGGTAGACTTTGGCGCAGCAAAGGTGGCAACGGGAACGGCACTCAATCGCACGGGCACGTCGATTGGCAGTGCGGGCTATGCGGCACCCGAACAGATTGTAGGAAGGGCTGTGTTTGCCAGCGACCTCTACAGCCTGGGCGTGACCTGCATTCACCTGCTGACCGACGTGCCGCCCTTTGACCTGTATTCCTTCAGTGATGGAGTCTGGATCTGGCGTGACTATTTGCTGAGCCCGGTGAGCGACTCATTAGGCTACGTGCTGGATAGAATGCTCGACCCAGCTATCAGTCGGCGCTATGCTTCAGCGGCGATCGCCCTTCATGCCCTCAGCCCTCAACCGATTTCTCTAGCTCGCTTGACCGTACCGCTCACCCTCAGCCCGTTTCAGACAACCCCACGCACCGCAACGGCACCTCCAGTACCCACCTGGAAATGCCTGCACACGCTGCACGGGCACGTCAACTCGGTTGCAACTGTTGCGGTCAGTCCTGACGGGCAACTGATTGCCACCGGCTCCTTTGACAAAACCCTAAAACTGTGGGACTGGAACGGTGAACTCAGGCAAAACTTAAAGGGACACATTGCCCCTGTTTTGTCGGTCGCCTTTAGCCCCGACGGAGAAACCCTGGTCAGCGGCAGTGTAGACGACACGATCAAGCTGTGGAATCTGGACGGAGAACTGCTGTCTACCCTGACCGAACATGCGGACTCGGTGCTGTCGCTCTCAGTCGCGGTCAGTCCCGATGGGCAAGCACTGGTCAGCGGCAGCGATGACTGCACGGTGAAAATCTGGCAGTTGACCACAGGTAGACTCTTTCGCACGCTGCCCCATCCCAGAGCGGTGACGAGTGTGGCGATCAGTCCCGATGGTCAGATTCTTGCTAGCAGCAGCAACGACAACACGATTCGTCTGTGGAATTTTGGCACGGGAGAACTGCTGCATACGCTGGTCGGGCATACGCGAGACGTGAATTCGATTGCGATCGCCCCCAACGGCAACATCCTGATTAGCGGCGGCTGCGACAACACAGTAAGGCTCTGGGAAATGCGAACGGGGCAACTGCTCAACACCCTTACCGGACACCTCGACTGGATTCGTGCAGTCGCCATTAGCCCTGACGGAGAGCTAATCGCCAGCGGCGGCGGCGATCACACCGTAAAGATTTGGGAAACGGAAACGGGTCGGCTAAAGCGCACCCTCGTCGGACATACGCGAGATGTGAACGCGATCGCCTTCAGCCCCGACAGCCATCTGTTGATTAGTGGAAGCAGCGATCGCACCCTCAAAATCTGGCAGCGCCAAAAACCGATCGACCAAAAGCCCCCTAATTCTAAAGTTGATGAAGGTTAATTTTTCGTGCGCTAAACGCACGAAAAATTAACCTTTAAAGTAGCCTCTACCGCAACCGAAACAACGTCTTTCGGTCATCCCGCTGCAGCAATTCAATCAGGCAGACTCCAGTCACCGCAGCCATCACAACCCAGGTGACAGTCAGACCCAAAACTTCTCCCAAAAACAGCCCTGTCCTCATTCGCAAGATTGCCCCAACCGTCCAGCCAGCCCCCAGACCGACTGACCAGCCCAGCATACTGGCAACAATCCACCGCCACGCATTAGGAACTTGCCCTCGCAGCACTAGCCACTGCAAGCTCCCAATCACGATTCCGACCTTCATTCCCTCGATCAATCCCCAGACTGCTCTGAGGAAGATATCAACCATGTTTCTGGGCGCAACCCAACCTAAAGCGCCAATTCCCAAAGCACCAATCAGGCTCCAACCCAGCACACAGGCAATGCTCCAGCCCCAAAAATAGGAAATTCGCTGACGCAACACCAAACATTGCGCGACGCCGACGATCGCCCCACCGACTGCGCCTTCTAAAGCGCCTAGTTCCGGTCGAGTACCAATCTCAATCCAGTGCAAACTAACCATAAAACCAAGCATTGTCACCAGCACCCATTGAAACCAAAAGCCGTAACCCACTTTTTTCAGCTTGGTAGGCATATTTGCTCCAGCACCATGATTAAGCAATATTGTCCTTCGTTTGCTTGGAATTTTTCCTAGTTGAATTAGCTGAATTAGTTGATTCGCGAGTAGACGATTTGCGCGGCGACTTGCGCTTAGCAGGCTGACTCTGAGTTATTGGTTCATCCTGAATAACTGGCTCATCCTTCACCGGGTCAGCAATCCTCGGAACATTTTTGAGAACCTGTTTCGCGTTCTGTTGACGCTTCGTTGATTTAGGAGTGAGCGATTTGCCGGACTGCTTCAATGCTTGAATGAGATGACTCATGCTCAGCGTTGAGTCATCCGAGGCAGCAAAGGTAAGCGCTGCAGCGTAGGCGATCGCCTCAATCTCCCCACCGGTTAGCTTCAACTGTGCCAGATGTTCCCAGTCGATCTGACGATCCAGGGGAATTTGAGTGGAGAGGAACTGCTGCCAAAGTTTAAGGCGATCGCCCTGACTGGGTAGCGAAAATTTCAGCACCCGATCTAAACGTCGCTGCCAAGACAACCGCACAGATTGCTGGAAAGGTGCTGTCAATAAAGTGATTGCTGGAGTCTGTTGCCGCTGATCCAGGAAACGGTGAATTTCAGCCTGCGGTAAGGATGACGAACGCCCCAGCCAGAGGTGAGCCGAGCGAATCAGCAGCACCTCCGGAGTCTCCGTCTCAATTTCCTCAAATAGTTGGCGGGAGTTAGTTGGATCGATTCGCGACAGGTCTACCTCCCATAGCGACGAATCTAGGGAATGGGCGATCGCCTCTGCTGCTGTGGTTTTGCCTGTTCCCGTTGCTCCTACCAACAGTGCCAGAGTGCCAGTGCGATCGCGATCAGCAGGTTTGATCAGGTTTGAATTCCTGGCATATTGCACCTGCTGACCCAGAAGCTGAAGCGTGTTGTGTAGCGGCTCCGGCAAAATCAAATCTGTCCAAGTCGTGTTGACCTCACGACTAGAGAGTAAGGCAGGCAGAGGAGGCGTAATGAATTGACTGAGCAGGCAATCCAGCGCTTGCGTCGTTGGCTGCTCTGCCAGCAAATAGTCCACCAGCGGATCAGCCAGCTTTACCGGATAGTTGAGTACCGTATCGTTAGGAGCAGCCAGTAGTTTCAGCAAATTGTGCTGCAATAGTGGCGAAGCAGTGGTGAGGTGAATCCGGGCAACCCGCCATTCCACATCGTTGCGGCAAAGCAGTCGCAGCACCAAGTCAACCGTCGGCAAGTCAGTTTTTGAGGCGATATCGTCCCCTTGTAAGTAACGATAAATTTTGGCGTAGCGGCGATTGATTTCGGGAGCTAGCCCCAGCAAAACCAGGTTTTTCTCAAACAAGGTGAGATTGAGGCGATCGCGCAACGACGGCAAGCCTAGAAAAATTCCCTGCTCTCGACTGACCTGAATCCGGTGTTCGAGCTGCTGCTGATAGCCCAGGCTAGACGTTTTGCCTGTGGACTGGGCTGGTGGGCGATGTTCGTCATAGGCAATGTTCTCCTTGAAGGACATGATCCCCTTCCACCAGTGGCTTGTTGCCCGGTCGGCACGAGACTGAGAAAAGCGATCGACCTCCTTTGTTTCTTGCCGTTGCCGTGCTACCGCTAGCATCAGCACTCGGTCGAGCCACTGGAGTTCGGTCTTGAGGTAAGCCCAATTGTCAACAAATCGTTCTGCCTGTATTGGCATGGAAATACCCGCAGTTCGCTCTTCTATTGTGACCAGTTCCCCGGAAGATGGCGATCACACGTCTAAGATCGAGTCTCTAAAAGGCGTTCGGCATCACTGATCATTGGGAACACGCTCTGCCCTTTACGCAATTCCCTCTTCAGACATCGTGAATAGGTTTGCCCTACGTCTTTGGTACAATGTCAAGCAAGGTAAATATTTCTTAACCTTGAGACAATACAGAGCAAATAAGCGCGATCGCCTTCACCTCAACTCGAAGGGATTGAACTAAGCCTTCACTGTTATAGAGGATCTAAATGTATGGAAAACCACTCTTCAGAACCGACCCTTTTCCTGGGAACTCTCAGAAGTGGACTCTGGCTATTTGGCGTTTCATGCTGGCTGTTTGGGGTCGTTGACCGCAGCATCGCCTCTTTTGCAGATGGCTATTTGTCTCCTTTAGATTCGGTACAGCTATTTACTGCCATTGCATTATTCATTAGCTGGCTCTTCCTAAAACCCACCTCGCTCAAGTTTCGCTTTCATAGCAAGTCCCTAGCATCCAACTCATAACCCCCAGTCCCTTATTTCTCCCCCAGACCAGGCAGAACGCGATCGCAAAAAAATAGCGTTCCAGCCGTGACACAAAGCGGGATTGCCAGCAGGTTAATGAGGGGAATGCTAACTAGTCCTAAGCAAACCAGCCCAAAGCTGGCACTGGCAGGAAGATTTCGGGCTACAATGCCCAACTTGGTACGAAACCGAAATCGTCGACGTTCCAAAGCTGGGTCTAAAAAGTCGAGACAGACAATTGTGGCTGCTAGGGCAATGCCGCCAATGGTAGCGACTACAGTTCCCACTCCGGGCGCAAAGTTGAGTAGCAGGAGCGGTAGAGCGATCGCTGCTGTTAGAGCCAGTTTTTTGATTTCAAAGGCGATCGCCCGCCAAATCTCTACAAAAATTCCTCCAACGCCCCCCGGCGGAATTGCCGTTTTCCCAGTGCGTAGCTGCTCTAGCTCTTCAGACAATTTGCCGTACCACGGCGACCCCAGCAGCACACCAAACTGAAGCAGCACAAATCCGGTGAGCAAAAACAGCAGAATCGTTAGCAACACCCGTAAAACGACATCCAGGAAAGCGGCCCACGCAGGTAAATTCTGAATTGCAGCATCAATTCCCTGGAAGCCAGCAAACAGCAGCCCGGCGTAAAGAGTGCCGCCTACAATCAGGTTTACCAGAATTGGCACCAACACATAGCCCCGCAGCTTTGGCGTTTTTCCCAGGAGTGAGAGGGCGCGAAAAGGATAAGTTGCGCCTGCAAACAGCCCACCTGGAGTTCGGACAATCGGCGAATCTGACCCTGGCTTAGATTTTGCTGCCATCACTAGCTTGAGATTTAGCGTGAAATAGAAGTGCGAGAGCTAGCTTTCATTACTGAGCATTTTGACAATGTGCTTAGCAAGCTGTTCCTTAATCTCTCGGTGCCTTGGAATAGGTTGAGATACTTTCGTTTTTGGATTCTGATACCAGTCGTGCTTGCCACCATGACGAACAAATACACACCCCATTTCTTCAAGGTGTTTGATCAAATCTCGTCTTTTCACGATACTTCAAGTTCAGCCACTCTTCGGACATTGGAGAGCGTTCCACCTGTTAATTCTTTGTAGATGTCAGCTAAGTTTTCCTTCAATTCGTTCTCGGTTTCCGCCTGAGTCCAGTAGTCTGGATACTCCTCTAGATAACCAAGCCACATCTCCTCATCTTGCCAGTAAACATACTTTTTAATTGTCATAGGGGAACGACTTATAAGTTTCTTCGACTATGCTGGACATCTTATCAAACTAGGCAATCCTGTTTGCCACTCCAGAGCCAAGGAGAGTGTCAATTCCGGACAGCAATGTGAGTCACTGTATAAGGGAGCGGAAGCTTATATAGGCAACTTCTTTTATGCGCGTTCTCACCTTCGCTATGCTGTCTGGGCTGATGCTCATGGGTCTGACGGTCAATCAGGGGGTTATCTCGCGCTCGGCTGAGCTAAGTCCTGCTAGCTCAGATCACCATTTTGTTGGGCAGGGTGGAAATCGCCGGGAAAGAACCTATCGGGGGAGCGGTCGCCGGGAAATTTTAGCATCTCCTACTCCTTTGAATCTGGTAGAACAGGGATAAAATTCTACTTCTGTACACTCACTTGTGAATTGATTGTAGAACAAGGGGCTTAAGCCCCTTGTTTAGTTAAGCCCGTGCTACGAAACTGCATCTAGAAACTGTTAAATCTAGCAATATGTTAGTGAAAATCGTCTCACTTCATTAGCAGTTTCCTTGCGTAAATTCATTGGCTCAAGCCCGCTCAGCTCTCGCCACACCACATTAATAGGCATTAACAATCCCTGATTTGCGCTAATCAGAGGATACCCACAGTCTGAGTAGTCTCTTTCGGCAAGCCAATCTTCTTCTACTTCATGCCGCAGAACTTCTCTCACGTATACAACTAAATATTCCCGATCTGAATGGTCTTTTTCGATAACCCAATGTCCTTTTACTCTACGTCGCAGAACTTCTCCCACGTATGCGACTAGATTGTCATACAGTTCGGTTTGAACATTTTCAAGTCCGTAGTCTTCAGCTTTGCTAGATACGATATCCAAGCTTTTGTAGGAGAAATCTAGCTGAGTGTTTGAAATACTCAAACATCTTGCTAGTTCATCAGTCAGTGCGTCGATTTGATTGACAAGCTGAGCTTTATGTTTTGAGTAATATTTCCAATTAGATATAGAACTACTGCGACCATTAACTGCGTCTTCTTTGACTTTTTGGTGGAATCGAATCATCCGTAAAAGACTATCTTTGGAATAGATGTCGCCTTTACCAGGGATCGAAATGTCTTTAGGGTCAAAGACAAGCAAAAATCGATCATCGGGTAGCTCATAGACTAGAGGTTGATCCTTGTATCCAGTGCTGTACGTTCTCTCAAAAGATTTTGTAAATTCTTCATGCAGTTTCCCTTCAGATTCTATTAGTTCTTGAACCTGCTTTTTGGTGAGTCGTTTTGCATTAAGAGTTTGTTTCTTTCCCATTTTTAGAGCAAATTTTGGATGTCTCTAAACTGAAGATCCTTCATTTTGCATCCATCCAGTTTTTCCCGGCCCGGATTTCAACCAGGAGTGGCACGGCTAGCTCGACCGCTGACTCCATCACGGATTTCACTTTGGGCTGGAGTTCTTCCCATTCGTCAGGCGGCACTTCAAACACCAGTTCGTCATGCACTTGCAGCAACAGCTTTGACTGGTAGCCTTTGAGCAATTCGTGCAGTTTCACCATTGCAATTTTGATGATGTCGGCGCTGGAGCCTTGAATCGGGGCGTTTGCTGCCGCTCGCAGCAGTCCAGCATCATATTGTCCTGGTGATTTGATTTTGCTCAGGTCAATCTCGTCAGGATCTTTGTCACGCAAGCGAATTAGTTTGTCGGTGGTGAAGTTGAAGTAGCGGCGACGACCTTTGATGGTGGTGACGTAGCCGTTGGCGATCGCCTCTCGCTGCATTCTCAGCAAATACTCAAACACGAGGGGATAGCGTTCATTGAAGCGATCGATAAAGCCCTGTGCCTCAATTCGGCTGACTCCTGCCTCTCGCGCAAACCGGGAAGCACCCATGCCATAAATCACGCCAAAGTTAATCACCTTCGCCATGCGGCGTTCTTCTGAGGTAATCGTCTCTTTCTCAAACAGCAGTCTTGCAGTCAGCGTGTGAATGTCCTGGTTATTCCGATAGGTTTCTACCAACACAGGCTCTTGGCTCAGGTGCGCCAGAATTCGTAATTCAATCTGAGAGTAGTCTGCCGCTACTAGCAACCAGCCCGGTTCTGGCACAAACCCTGCCCGAATTTGCCGACTAAACGCCGTGCGAATCGGAATATTCTGCAAGTTTGGATTGGAGGAGGAAAGCCGGCCCGTTGAGGTAATCGCCTGGTTGAAGTCGGTGTGAATTCGCTGTGTCTCTGGGTCTGCCAATAAGGGCAGAGCATCTACATAGGTAGACTTCAACTTAATGAGGGTACGATGCTCCAGAATTGCGTCCACGACAGGATGATCGCCCTGAAGTTTTTCCAGAGTAGCCGCATCGGTGGAGTAACCTGTTTTGATTTTGCGCGACTTGCGGCGATCGAGTTTCAGTTTGTCAAATAGCAGGTCGCTCAACTGTTTGGGCGATCCCAGGTTAAATTTTTCGCCTGCTGACTCATAAGCCTGCTGCTCAATTGTGTCCAGGTCTTTCTCCAGCCGTTTAGAGAATTCTGCTAGATAGTCTTTGTCGATGCGAACACCGCAGTATTCCATCTCTGCCAAGACGGGTTCTAGCGGCACTTCTACTTCTCGAAACAGGCGATACAAATCTGGCAGTGGCTCCAGTTCTGCCCGCAGTTTGGGCATCAGGTGAAACGTGGTGTAGACATCCATGCCGCAGTAGATGGCGACAGGAGGAATGTCCATATCCACCATCGTTTTACCCTTGGGCACCAGATCGGTGTAACTCTGAGTGGCAAGGTTGAGGTAGCGCAGGGCTAAATCGGTCAGGTTGTGGCTGGTGTCAGGATTTAGCACGTAGCTGGCTAGCATTGTGTCAAACTCAACGCCTGCCAGGTGAATTCCCTGATTTCGCAGCACCAGGCGATCGAACTTGGCGTTTTGCAGCACCTTGGGGTAGTCGGCGCTCTCTAAAATTGGACGCAGCGCTTCTAATGCGGTGGCTTTGTCCAGGTTTTTGCCTGACTTGTGCCCCACAGGGATATAAGCCATGTCTGACAGACCTTCACCCCAACAGCAGCCAATGCCGACTAGGTTAGCGATTCTGGCATCCACTGCATCGGTTTCGGTGTCCCAGGCGACGGGAGCGGTGGAATCTTTGCAGGTTTTGAGCCGTTTGACTAGCGCCTCTAGTTTCTCAGGCGTGTCGATGATTTGGGGTTGAATGTCTACTGCTGCAACCTGCTGGCTGGCTTCGGTATCTTCTGGACTGAAGAACCAGAGATCTTCGCTGTTGGTGTTGAAGTTAAGCGGATTGGTTGAGGGCGGTTCGTCTTCTATTGCAGGGCCGGTTTCGTCTTCTGCGATCGCCTCGCCTCCAAACGTCTTCTGTATTTTGGGAATCTGCCGAATAAACTGGCGGAATTCTAGCTTTTCTAGGAGGGGGAGGAGGCGATCGCCATCAAACCCTTTCAGCTTGCAGTCTTCGATGTCCACCTCCACCGGCACGTCGAGGTGAATTTGCGCCATGTACTGCGAATGTAGCGCCGACTCTCTGCCCTCTTCCAGCTTCTTTTTGACTGCGCCTTTGATCTGGTCGAGAGAAGCGTAGATCTGCTCTAGAGAGCCATATTCGTTCAGCAGTTGAACCGCAGTTTTTGCGCCAATTCCCTTCACCCCCGGAATGTTGTCAGACGAGTCGCCACATAGCGCCTTGTAGTCCACAACCTGACTAGGCAAAATTCCTAGCTTTTCCTTCACCTGCTCTGCGCCAAACTCGTTTGCGCCAGTGTTAGCACGAGCAGCAAAGGCATTGCTCAGATACAGCACCGTCGTCTTTTGTTCGGGATCAATCAGTTGAAACAAGTCTTGATCGCCGCTGAGAATCTTTACCCGATAGTTTGCTGCATTGGCACGCCGTGCCAGCGTTCCCAGAATGTCGTCTGCTTCATAGCCCGCAATGGCTAGCACCGGCAGATTGAAGGCATCGAGCAATTCCTGGAGGTTTTCCAGGTCAGGCATGAAGTCTTCGGGGGCATCGGGGCGACCCGCCTTGTAGGTTTCGTCCGTCTGGTGGCGGAAGGTGGCTTCTCCCCGGTCAAAGGCGATCGCCACGTACTGCGGCTTCTGGCTTTCCATCATGTCAAGCATGGACTTGAGGAAGCCGTAACAGACGCTTGTGGGAATGCCCGTGGAGGTACGCAGTCCGCCATCTCGCCCTCTGGCATGGGCGAAATAAGAGCGAAAGGCAAGGGAGTGCCCATCGATCAGGACAAATAAGGGGGAGGAGGAAGATTGCTGCATAGCCTTGATTTTAACGCCCCATTCGCTCAGGTAGAACGCCTGCTGTAGGGGCGAACGGTCGTTCGCCCCTACAAGGAATGTCTCCTGGTTTAGTTCAAGTCGGGATCGCTGCGTCGGCTGCTGATATTTCTGAATCGAAGGGATTCTGCACCGGAGTCAGGCTTGAAGCGATCGCCCTCAATATAAATCACCACTTTCACTGCTCCATAGCGCTCCCGAATCGCTGCCTCTACCCGTTCAGCGATTGAGCGAGCGACAGACATAAACTCTGGGTGTAGCGCCAGGGACATTTCAACTAACACCTGACGACCCACCAGCCCTTTCGAGCGAATTTTTTCGCAGTGGGTAACGCCTTCGACCTGTCGAGCAATTTGTGACAAAACTTCGGGGGCGATCGCCACCTGCCGCACCAGCCAGGGCAACTGCCAGTTGAGCATTCGCCAATAGCTGCGGATGCTCATGAGCACAAGGGCGATCGCCAGCAGCGGGTCAAGCCAGACATAGCCGCGCCAAACCCCAACCAGTCCGACGCAAACCAAAACCGTCAACCAGGCATCTTTTAGCACGTGATTGGCATTGATTTGTAGCGCCTGATTTTCCAATAGCCGAGCTTCGTAGCGCTGAAACCACACCATACACAGGTTGATGGCCACCACCACGACCAAAAGCTGAATCAGCGGCATGCTGATCTCTACCGGAAACTGCGATTCTAATCCTTGAGTAACCACGTCAAGCTGCTGCACCGACAGAACCAGCAAGCTAAACCCAGAAAATCCTAAAAACGACGCAAGCAGCAGCACCCCCGCTGTTTCTCGCCTATCGTGAGTCCAAATTTCTCGCCCTGACGTGCGATAGGAGGAGGCGATCGCGGACAGACTCAGCACGATACTAAAGCTATCGATCAACGTATGCAGCGATTCTGCAAGCAGACTGAGCGATCGCGTCGCCCAGCCAGCCCAAAGTTTCACTGCCAAAACTAGCAGTGTCAGCCACAGTGTCGCGAACAATACTTGATAGCTCGCCCTGCGTCGATTTCGTGCCTCACTCATAGCCCAAAGGCTAGCACGGAAGGGGTTCCCTGAATTAGGGGTCAAACCCCCAAAGTAGACAGGCGATTCTTTGTGCCTCTAACCGTTAAAGTGAGAATTGCTGAGTTGAACCAAACCATGATGCAGCAAGATAGATTGGCGATCGCTTCTGAAAGCGCTTCTAGCAGTGAGATTGGTCAGATTCAGCTTTTGGTCTTAGACATCGACGGTACGATTGCTGGGGAATCCAATCAAATTCGCCCAGCAGTGAAACAGGCAATTCGCGCAGCTCAGGCGAAAGGGGTGCAGGTGGCGATCGCCACTGGCAGAATGTATCAGTCTGCTTTGCGGTTTTACGAAGAAGTTGGCTCTAGTCTGCCGCTACTAGCTTATCAGGGCGCATTCATCAAAAGTCCGGTGGATGAGAAGGTGTATCGCCACTACCCGGTGTCGCGACAGACGGCTCACCAAATGCTCGACTACTTTGAGCAAACCGAGTTAAAGCGGTTTCTCTCGATTCACTTTTACATCGACGATCAGCTTTATGTAAGAGAAATCACTTCAGAAACTGAGGCGTATGCAGAGCGGTCGGGCGTAGTACCGATTCCAGTTGGCGATCTGCGGCAGGTGCTAGACCGCGAACCGACTAAGATTTTGGCGCTGAGCGACGACATTGAACTGATCGACCAATTGCTCACTTCCTTACGTCAGCGCTATACCCCTGCCGAGCTTTACTTCACGAAATCGGTTGCCACCTTTTTTGAAGTGGCAAACCCGCTGGTCAATAAAGGGGTCGCCGTGCGCTATCTGGCAGAAGAAATGCTGGGACTGCAACCTGAAAACGTGATGACGGTTGGCGATAATTTCAACGATGTTGAGATGCTGGACTATGCCGGAATCGGTGTGGCAATGGGCAATGCCCCCGCTGAGGTGCAGACCTACGGCAACTGGGTTGCGCCGAGCGTTGAAGCAGACGGGGCGGCAGTGGCAATCGAGAAGTTTATTCTTTAGTTCGACTTGATCCAATTTGATTACGTCGAGAATTGCTTGCTGACTAATCGCTGATGAGACATTTGGGCAATGTCGATTGCGGGTGTGCATGACCACATGTCCTCTAGAGAAAGAGCTGAGGCTTGAGTGGCGATCGCCTCTATCTCTAATGACATCCTATGAAGAATCGACTGTGCGCCCAAGTGCCCCAAAACGCCCAGACGGATCGCCGCACCGACTAAACCTGTGACAAAACTGTGGAGAAACGCAAAACTGGTGTCTCTCTCACTTAAGTGAACGGCACGACCCACCATTGCAAACACAATTGGATGTAAACCGGGAGTGTCGTGAGTATCAATATCCTCCTGGAATGCTACCAGTTGGGCATCGTTCCAGGTTGATTGCGCCACTAACAACAATGCTTGTCCACTCCGGCATTGAGCTTCACGGGTTGCCTGAATTAAAGTCTGAGCATATAACTGCTGGTCGGCTCGTCGAATTTCGCTGAGATCATTGGCGGCACTAGCACGATAGGCATGAATTAAAGCAATTAAATCTGAGCAACCCACTTTGTTATGCAATAGCAACTGAAGAAATGCTTCTACATCTTGAGCAGAGCGAATTTGGTTAGTTTGCACCATTGCTTCTAAACCGTGGGAAAGGGTAAAAGAGCCTGATGGGAAAAAGGAATCAGACAATTGCATCAGAGCTAGACGAGAATCAACCATAACCATTAGTGATGCGTATGTGGCGAGAATTGCAGCGGGGCATCGGGCGATCGCACCTCATAGTCAATACACAAACCTGGAATATTGATGTTTTTCACCGTTGCTTCCATTACGGCTGGATCGGCCACCATTTCCAGGTAAATGCGATCGCCCTGCACCAAAATTGGCCAATGGTGATTGCCAAGAACATGACCTAAATAAATTAGGTCAATGGCATGACCCATTACATCACCGTTAAAGCTCAGTACCATGACCGTTTGGGTATGGAGGTGAATTAACAACAGTTGTCCGAGATTGGTGATAAACACATCTCCTGTACTGAGGAACTGTTCGCGACTTTTGATAATGCCAAGCTCAACACCCGTTGTCGAGTGGGCATGAATCCGACCTTTGGCGCGATCGTCGGTCTGCAAATAGACTTCTAATAAAGCTTCTGCTTGTCGAGCCTGCGCTACTTGCTGCTGTAAAGCTGAGTTCGTTGCTTGATTACCCAAATAGGTTTCTGCCAGGATTGTCATTTTGGAATCTCTGGTAAAGCAGGTTGACTACTCAAATGCCGAATCTGGGTTAGAGCATGGCTGATGTAAGCTTTCAAGATCGGCACGTTAGATGCCATTGCTCTGACCAGTAAGCCGTTACAGTTTGGCAAAGCAGAACTGGCAGCAGTGAACGCCTGTTTTTGGGCAAACTGCTCTAAATCCAGAGCCAGAGATTGCAAATCAACTCCGGGCATAACCAGAATCAAATTAGCGAGAATGGGTTGAGGCGCAAAGATAGAACCGTAGGCTCCACATCTATCCTGTCCCTTTAACTGCATAGCATCGGTGAAGACCAACGCTCCAGCAGGAGTGTAGACCTGCAACCGATTAAAATAACGCTGAAACTGGAAACATTCTCCTCGCGCTAACCGACCGGGAACTATGATTTCGCTCAGAAACAGACTTCCGGTGGGTGCCAGCGTCACCTGCATCGTTTGCTCCAAACTGGCATCACGATACAAAATGATTGGCTCTGGGAGAAACTCTAAACTGGCATCAGCACCAACCTCAACGTCATAGTGGATGCGGGCACGTTGGTCGATCGGCATCTGATGCACCTTGGTAGCCGACTGGTCGGTGAGATACAGACTGGTGCGATCGCTCAATCGCACGCTGAGCTGAAACTGATCACCCGCTAACAATCCAGGTGACGAATTCATGATGTAAAGATAGGCACGATGAGTATCTGTCGGATCGAGCCGCAGCGAACGGGAGAGCCTGAACGGATAGGTAGCATACTGCCGATACACAAAAGATTGATTGAATTGATCCAATCCAATCTGCAAACTAAGATGTTTCTGCGATGACTGATCGGGTGCAGCGATTGCCGGATTAACACTTGCCGGATTAACAGCCGCCGGGTCAATAAGTTGAGCAACCATACTTGTTTTTTTAATTCTTAATACCTGTTTAATCCCTGTTTCCGTCGAGTGACTAAGCCATTACTCGGACGGATTGAAACAGCAATTGGTTAAAGATAAACTGCACCACCTGGTCCAATCCTTCACCTGTTTTACAGTTGGTATAGGCGATCGGCTTGCCGCGTCGTCGTTCTGAGGCTTCACGCTGAATTAAAGCCAAGTCAGCACCCACATAAGGGGCAATGTCAATCTTGTTGATCACCACTAAGTCTGCCTGCATAAAACCGGGCCCATTTTTGCGGGGAATGTCATCGCCTGCCCCTACATCCAGCACAAAAATGTAGGCATCAATTAAGTCGTAGCTAAAGGTTGATGCCAGATTATCACCCCCACTTTCGACAAAAACGAGATCGAGTTCTGGGAACGATCGCTCCAGGTTGCGAATAGCCAGCAGATTCATCGTCGGATCTTCGCGAATGGCTGTATGGGGGCAACTACCCGTTTCCACACCAATAATGCGATCGCTGGGTAAAAACCCTTTACGCTTGAGGCGATCGGCATCTTCTTGAGTCAGCAAATCATTGGTGACGACTGCCACTTCAATGCCCTGCTGTATTAACAAAGGCACTAACCGTTCCAGTAAGGCTGTTTTACCACTGCCAACGGGCCCACCCACTCCTAAACGAGCCACTGATTTTTGCATCACTTTCTCCTTCAAGTTGGGTTTACCGGAAAATGTAGAGCCGACCGAGGGGCACGCGTGAGACGGGTTCACAAGTGGCAATTTCGCCATTCACCCGCACCTGAAATGTGTCTGGATCAACCTCTATGTCAGGGCAGGCATTGTTGTGCAACATATCCGCTTTACTTAGCGATCGCGTCCCTTTTACAGGTAATAGCTGTTTGCGGAGCTTCAGCTTATCCGGCAAGCCCTGATCCAATGCAGTTTGGGTAACAAAGCAAAAAGAAGTGGATTGCTTAGCACTGCCAAAACTGCCCCACTGCGGACGGTAGAGAATCGGTTCGCAGGTCATTAGCGAAGCATTAGACTCGCCCATTGGCGACCAGGCAATAAACCCACCTTTGATAATGAGTTCGGGTTTGATGCCGAAAAAGCCCGGTTGCCACAGCACAATGTCAGCGATTTTACCCGGTTCGATTGAACCCACATGGGCATCAATTCCACAAGTTTTGGCTGGATTAATCGTGTACTTTGCCAGATATCGCAAAATTCGCTGATTGTCGTTGCGATCGCTATCTTCGGGTAGTGCGCCTCGCTGGTCCTTCATCTTCGATGCCAACTGCCAGGTACGACAGATCACTTCCCCAATCCGCCCCATCCCCTGGCTGTCAGACCCCATCATGCTAATCGCGCCCATGTCGTGCAAGATGTCTTCAGCGGCGATCGTTTCAGCCCGAATCCGCGATTCGGCAAAGGCGACATCTTCTGGCACCTTTGGATTGAGGTGATGGCAGACCATAACCATATCCAAATGTTCATCAAATGTGTTAACCGTGTAAGGATTTGTGGGATTGGTTGAAGATGGCAGACAGTGCGAGTAGCCAGCCACCTTGATGATGTCAGGGGCATGTCCACCCCCTGCACCCTCAGTGTGATACATGTGAATGGTGCGTCCCCGAATCGCCGCCATTGTGTCTTCCACATAGCCCGACTCATTTAACGTATCGGTGTGGATTTGCACCTGAAAATCGTACTCATCGGCCACCGAAAGACAGGTATCAATTACGGCAGGCATCGCGCCCCAGTCTTCATGGATTTTGAGCCCGATCGCGCCCCCTTCAACCTGTTCAACTAAGCTGGCAGGAAGGCTAGAACTGCCTTTACCTAAGAAACCAAAGTTCATAGCAAAGCCTTCGGAGGCTTGCAGCATCAAGCCCATATTGTAGGCTCCCCCCGAACAGATACCCACCGTCACCGGACCCAGTCCCCCACCGATCATCGTCGTGAGTCCGCTAGAAAGGGCTTCGGCACAGAGTCCAGCACTGTCAAAGTGAACGTGACAGTCAATGCCACCGGGAGTAGCAATCAAACCTTCTGCCGATCGCACATCCGTATTGGCACTAATCACCAGATTGGGCTGCACGCCCTCCATCACGCCAGGGTTGCCCGCTTTACCAATGCCGACAACTCGCCCATCTTTGATGCCGATGTCTGTCTTGACAATGCCTTGCACCGGGTCCATCAGCACCACATTCGTGATTACCAGATCTAGTGCGCCTTCAGCGGCTGTAATGCCCGGGGCTAACCCCAAGCCATCGCGCAGAGTTTTACCTCCGCCAAACACACATTCGTCGCCGTAAACCGTAGTGTCTCGCTCGACTTCAGCGATCAAAGACGTATCTCCTAACCGAATGCGATCGCCCACCGTAGGGCCAAATAACTCGGCATAACGCTCCCGGCTAATTTCCATGCTCTTCCTCTGATGACACCGTGCTGTAACCCAGCGATCGCACTCGCTCTAGGGCGGTTTCTTTGGCATGGGGCACCTCCAACGCCTGATTCACCAGGTTATTGAGTCCATGCACATAGCGCGTCCCCCCGATCGCAACTAGAGCCACCGCTTTGGTATCACCCGGTTCAAACCGAATTGCCGTGCCTGCCGGAATGTCCAGCCGAAACCCATAAGCTTCTGCCCGATCAAATTGCAAGGCGCGATTCACTTCAAAAAAGTGGTAGTGAGAGCCGACCTGGATGGGGCGATCGCCCAGGTTCGCTACCGTCAGCGTTTTGGTGTCCCGTCCAGCGTTGATTTGTAGAGTTCCAGGAACACACAGCACCTCACCTGGAAAAGGATTTGAAGCATTTGCTGTCACATCTGCCATAGTCGTTTCAAGTTCCAGTGCTACGAATCGGATTGTGAATACTGATCAGCTTAGTGCCGTCGGCAAAATGGGCTTCCACTTGAATCAGCGGAATCAGCTCGGTGACACCGGGCAGCACATCCTCAGTGGTCAGCAAAGTTGCGCCCTCAGACATGAGCTGAGCCACTGATTTGTCTTCGCGTGCGCCTTCAATTAGAGCATCGGTAATGTAGGCGATCGCTTCAGGGACATTCAGCTTTATCCCTTTTTCCCGACGGCGACGGGCAATTTCTGCCGCTGTAAAAATCGTTAGCCGCTCCATTTCTCTGGGAGTTAAGTACATGTCAACTCTCCACACCGTTCTAAGGACATCCGCATTACACTGCTTCTTTCCGAACGAATGAGTAGCGGAAGTTACAAAAGCGGCATTACTCAGAATCTCTCTGAGTTCCTCTCACAATTTGTTCAAATTCCTCTAGTGAAGTTACGGCGATCGCTTGTCTTAACCGCTCTTTTAGGACGGTGATCTCTGTGTTGCGTGTCAATTCCTGAGTTAGTTCACGCGCCCTCTCACCAAATCGAGCGGTTAATACTTCTGCGATCGCTTCTAAAACTCCTTCTTCACGCCCTTCTTCACGCCCTTCTTCACGCCCTTCTTCACGCCCTTCTTCAAGTGCTTCTTGATAAACTCGCGTTTGCTTTAATTCACCTAGTCCTAGCATGGTTTCAATCTCCTCTCGACTCAGATGGCTGAACTTATACACAATGATAGTTTCAACTAGCTCAACAAATTCTTCACGAGTCATTCCCGTTACTTCTTCTTGCTGTGCCCGTGCAATCAGCTGTCTAGCTTGAGCGGGCGCAGTTTCTTCCGGTTCAACTACCAGTTTGGTAATTTCTAAACCTAGTGAGAGTTCATGCTGAGTATTTAGCTCGTCCAGGTAAACTCGTCTCACCTTGGAACTATCTAATAGCACTGTGTACAGTTTTGATTCATCTGGTTCCGTACTGTGACTGGGATAGATTAAAACTGCTTCCCAGTCGTCAGTATCAGGGTTTTGAGCCAGGTAGAGGAAAACTTCGGCAAAAACTCGATGGTAAAGCTGGAGGTCTTTCTGAAATTGCACCTCAACAAAATAGACCGAACGGTTGGTGGACTGATTGATAGGCAACAACACTCCATCAATCCGAAAAGCGGTCTGTTTTAGCTCAACGGAGCGAAATTCGTAGCCAGTTGCCTCTATGGGCGATCGCTCCATCAGTTCAAACAGTAATCCGGGTGCCGTTTGAAACATGCGATAGAAAAGGCTATCTGTTTTCATAGCTTTCTACCACGTTCAACTACGATTCGCGTCCTGAAGCCCAGGTATCACGCCACTTGACAGTGCCTTCACTGGCAATCACCCAATGACGAGTCACCAGATTTTCGCGCAGCGGCGCTTGTCCCTGCCGCCACAACGCATATTTGTAGTTGATTAGCTTTCCGGCACTCTCGTTAAAGGGAATTTCGCCAAACCAGGTGTTGGTGTTGATATATTCCAGCGGATAGGCTTTAGCGATATCCCAGTTACCCAACTCTGGACAGTTGCCTGTGACCACCACAATCTCACCAGGTTGAGTCTCTACTCCGTTGAGCTGTGCCCGCACAATCGTTTGAGCTTTGATCCGTTCTCCTACATGACTAATGACGATGACGCCGCGTGCCGCAAGCTCTAATCCATGTATCTTGCCGTCTTTTGCTTCATATTTGCAGCGGGTTAAGACGCAGGTATGGTCACCATCGGGCAACTCGGTGTCAACCTCATCAAGTGTCACCGCTTCACCGCGATTGAGCACTACAAAACAGAAGGAATCCCGATAACGTCGCACATAGCAGTAGACATCAGGAGTGAGATATTTTTGCCAGTGACCGCCTAGCGATATGGCAGGATTGAGTCGCCGCAGTCCAGAGAGCAGACGAATCGAGCGATACAGGTCGGTGTCAGTATCCCAAGACTGCATCATTGGGCGGTTGTAGGGATCGTTGCCGCCGTCGGTGTCGTCGTGCAGATATTGCTCGGTGCCGTAATAGATGCAGGGAATGCCACGGGCGGTCATGACGAGGGCGATCGCCACTCTTAACATCTCTGGATCAGGGTTGAGCGACTGAAACCGGGGCATGTCGTGGTTATCGATGAACGTAATCAGTTCATTGGCACCACTGTAGCGATGATCCTGGTCAAAGATATCCTGAATGACATGAAAACCATCTTCTGCACCCTGCGCTAGCGCTGCCCGAATTGCTACACACAGCCCAAAGTCCAACATGGTCATGCCGGAGTGGTTGGCAAATTCGACGGAGCGATCGTCCGCTGGATGGCTATAAATCCACTCACCAAAGGTAAACACATCGGGTTTGTGTGCCTGAATATCAGCGTTAAATTCTTGCCAAAACCAGATTGGCATGTGTTTTACCGTATCGACCCGCAGCGCATCTACCCCTCGATCAAGCCACTGTTTAATCGCCGACTTGATGTAATTGCGGTAATCGGTATTGTTTTCGTTGAACGTAGCTAAGCCGGAAAGCTCGCAGTTTTGTACCTGCCAATCATCTTCCCAATCCACCACTTCGCCGTAGTGGTGGTACCAGTTATCTTTATCGTCGTAGAAGTCAGCAATTTTCACCCCGTCGTCGTATAGTTCACCTTTAACGCCACTGATGTCTGGACTGCTGTGGTTACAAACAATATCTAGCACCAGTTTCATATCGCGCTGATGCATCTCATCAACCAGCTTGTCAAAGGTGGTGTTTCGCTCATCTTGAGTTTTGTTCAGAGAAGGTTCCTCGTCCTTGCCAATGAAACGAGGGTTGATGCGCTTAAAGTCTTTTGTCCAATAGCCGTGAATCGCGGCGCTCTCAATGAACAAATCTTCAATCTGCTCAAACAACGGAGTTAACCAGATTGCCGTCACGCCCATTTGTTTGAGGTAATCGAGCTTGTCAATCACACCCTGCAAATCTCCGCCCCAATATTTGCCCCATTCTTGGCGGTTCGGGTCGTATAGCTCTGGATTTGGTCCTTCACTATTGCTAAGATCACCGTCATAAAAGCGATCTACAACAAGGAAGTAAATCGTTTCCTGGCGAAACTCGATGTCTCTAGTGTAGAGAAATTCCAGGTCAATCTCGACATCGGTTGTGCGCTGTTCCTCTACAAGCGCCTCTACTTTTTCTCCGGCATCTGCAACTTCGTATTGACTGGATGAGCCTTTAGCAGGAGGGGTAGTAACCATAGGGTGTTGGGAAGGGGTGAGAGTGAAGCTGGATTTATTAAAGCAAATCTGTACCCAGTGTAAAGTCTAACCCTGCTCAGTTCTATCCCAGACATTCAAACTTGTATGCTAGATATGGCGATCGCCTTACCACCTAGAAGGATTATCAGGATGTAACTGGTCTTGCTGCCAAGAAATAGGATTGTAGTGAATGTATTGACGAATGTCATGCAAGGATTTTTCGTTGCGGATGATGTGTTCGTAATAGTTGCGTTGCCAAACCTGACGATGATGACTTCGATAGAATAATCGATTAATCTTTTGGGTCGAAATAGATTTGAAGTTCTGAATAATTGCCCCAATCGACCCTGGTTTTGTCCCATTTGGCTGTAGGGGCGAAGCGTTCGGGCAGGAATTTTCATCTGATTTTACAATCCTTCTACCGAACGCTTCGCCCCTACCCAGTTTGTCGCTCCACCACGGAATTTCGTGTAAATGATTCGGCATCACAGTAAATGCATTTAGCTCGACCGTAAAATGTAGAGGCAGCCGCTGCCAATAATTCTGTGTGACCTTGCCCAATTCATTCAACTGCATCTCACCTTCAACGATTTCACCAAACATTCCCGCTGATACGTACAAATGGTGATGAAATACATTTCTGCGGAGGTGTAATCATACCCCTTCAACCGGATCGATCGCCGATGATGTTTGTCCGGGTTGTATTTCACAAAATTCTGCCCCTGCAATCGATTGGTAGCAGAATTCCCGAATGCAGAGGGGCGATCGCACCCCAACAACTTCTAATCAATCAAGTGACGACGGCTCATCGTCTTGGGCGATGCGCCCTAGATACAGGGCAATGAATTCCTTTGCAGCGACTTCATTAAGGGTTTCCAGAGCAGCAACGATCTGAGTAACGGATTCTGCTGATGGATCGGTAACTTCGTTAAACCATTGGTTAACGGTAGATCTGGCAAGTCCCATTGTGACTGCCAATCGATTTTGGCTGATACCGTGTTTCTCTAGCACCTGCCTGAGTGCTTTTCCCGCTTTTCCCATGCCCCTAATCGTGTCAGAGGCTTGTAACGATGTAAATGTACGTAAATGCGTACAATCTGATAGGATAATGTACGTGAATAAGTACATCATGATTATGAGCCAACCTGAAGACAATCAAGAATTACAGAATCTATCTGACAATGCTGATGAAAACCCGCTCAATGCTGTGTTGAATAGCCGTTCTCGTTCCCACAAGCGATCGAACCAGATGATTTTGATCGGCGCGCCTGCCTGGGTCAAAAAGATTATTCACCTGATGCACATTGCCCGAATTGCCGAGGTGAGAGACTGGTCAAGGTTAATGCCAACTCGCAATCCCAATGAGGTGATTAGTCTGATGCAGCGTCATAGAGTCGAGGAATAGGGGACAATTACACTCCTAAACTTGGCTATTGTAGTTTTAAAGGTGAAGCTTCAAGTCAACTTGATTGACGGCGTTGCAGTTCATCCCAGGGCAACAACAGCGTGTCCTCAATTTCAGCCCGGACAGAATCGCTAACGGCTCCCTCAATATTCATCAGGTCAACAAGAAGTTTGTTGGCATCGTAGTAGCGTTGCAATTGTTGCTGTTGAGCCTCTGTAAATTGCCAATCATGACCAACATTGCAATGCTCGATCATCACCTGACGCAGTTGTTCAACCCACTGCTCTCCTTTAGTTTGCCACCATTGCCAGAACTCCTTAGAGTTTCTGGGGAGGAAGCCTCTAAGTTGCTCAAGCTGAGTTGCCAGTTCTGAATTGGATTTGCGTGTGTGGGCGTGGGCAAGAGCGCACGAGAAGTCGAGAACGAGATCGAGGGTGTCGGCGTGGGCGAAGGCGAGGTCGAGGGCAAAGGCGGGGTCGAGAGCAAAGGCAAGGTCGAGGACGAGGTCGCGAGCGCGGGCGAGGGCAGGGATACGTCCGGGGGCATGGACGTAGTCAAGTTCAAGAGCAAAATAAAAAGCTCGAATGGCAGCAGGTCTACCAGGTGCCTGAATAGATTCTGCTCTTTGCAACATCCTTGGTAGGAATTGGGTTATTTTTGATTCATGGGCAATTGATCGATCAATTGCCTGTTTAATCAACCGTAGTAAACGATCCGCAGGTTGTTGAGATTTCACTAACTGCTTCACAACCTTCTGCCATTGCTGATCTGCAATTTTCTCAGCTAGTTCTTCAGAAGAAAGTTGAGTCAGCCATTGAACCGTGAAGTATTCCTGAAAAGTTAAGTGGGAGAACGACCACAGCTCATCTGCCCGTTCAATCAGCAATCCATGCTGCGCTTCAATGGCTTTCAACACAGCAACTGCCTCTTGTTGATGAGCAAGGGGTAGCAATCGAGTAATTTGCCTTACAATTTCATTCTGCTCAAACAACACAAAATTTTCTGGATTCTCAAACTTGTGAGCTGCAATCGTCATCAACAACTTCTCTTTTCGCTCAACACCCAGTTGTCGATAGGTTTCACTTCCCACTTCCCAGCCATCAATTTGCTTCTCCTCATTCCAGCGATTTAGCAGCAGTTTGATGCCCTTCTGGTAGAGCCAATTTCTATCCGACGGAATCTCCCCCTCGTCCTGTAACACTAAACATGTGAGACTTAACAATACTGGAGTTACCGTTAGTTCGTTCAATGCTGGGCTATTGTTAACGGCATTTTTAATTGTTGTCCATTGCTGTGTAGCTACCGTCTTAGATTTACCATTTGCCTCAAACCAATTCTGGATAAACTGCTGCACTTGCTCCACACTGAAGTCTGCCACCTCTACTGAGGTAAATCCCTTTGGAATGGCGGCTATGATTTGAGTACGGCAGGTCAAAATAAACCGATTTTTAGGATATTGCTCAACTAACTTCTGAAGTTGTTTCTGAACTTTGCTCCGTAGTTCCTTTGTTGGTACTTCATCCAGTCCATCCATCAGTACCAGGAGATTACCTTGGTTCAGCAATGTCTTAACCTGGTGTTCTTCTAGTCGTAATTCCTGCCTAATTGAATCCAGTAAATACCATTGCTCATCCCGAATTTCACGAAACTCAATCAAGACTGCAATCAGATTCGGTTGAAACTTACTTTTGCACCAATCTACTGCTAGATGCTTCAGAAAAGTTGTTTTCCCTGACCCCGGTTTGCCCAAGATCACCAATTTAGGCTTTCCATTAGCAATCTCAAAGCCCTCAATACGCTGAATCCGATCGCCCAACCCCAGACGATCATTTCGTAAATCAAAGGTTTCCAAAAGCTTCGATTGCGATACCCGATAGGTACAGGGCGATCGGTTCAGTACCCACACATCCACATAAAGCTGGTCAACCCCAATTTCCTCACCGCTCAACAATCGCATTCGACTATGTTGGTTAAGGATCTTCTGTCGGCAATGCTCCCGAATTTGCGGAATCAGAGCATCAATATGATTATCTTCTGGTGAAGCGATCGTCTGGTTAGCTTCGTCTTCTTGGGATAGTGGAGCGATCGCCGCTTGGACTGCTGAAACTTCCTGCCAATTCAACCGCAACGTAAGGCAAATCTTACGAAACTCTGCCTCCCGCACTGGCTCCAGCTTAAAGAAAGCCGTGATTGTAGTACGGGACATTTTGAGATGCTTTGCTAGCTCTGATTTGTTACCCGCAAAGGATTGAATGAGCGCATCGTTCGCTTGTGTCCAGTTGGTCAGAACCAATTTGCGCGATCGCTCCATCCTCCCGGCACCTCAACGTTGTAGCTCACTCACTATTCTATCTACGCGAACAAGACTGGACACTCCTGAACGATCTTGAACAATCCCTGAACAATCGCTGAACACTCGACCAGAAATGGGTTTGACAGACTGAGAACAAGTCAACCTGGAGTTCAAACCATGAAAAAGCAATTACTGACTCTCGCCACTGTCATCACCGCTACCGCCACAGGCATCAGCCTTTCTCTTGCCACCCTACCTAACCCCACGGATATTCAAAAGCAACTAAGCAACACAGCAAATATGATTGCGATCGGCGGAACAACAGCAATCTTTGGATTACTCGACGATGAAGATGAAGACAACAGCACTGATCGCTGATCTTCTCGCTGGCTAGGTTTATCGATGAGGGAGGGCGATCGCTCTCCCTCCACCAACCTTGAACCACTCAATCCAAGAAGCAATTCCCTCAGCAAGCGGGTAGTAGGCTCTGTAACTGACAGGCAGTTCGCAAAAAATCTGTGCATCCCTAACAGGAATTGAGCTGAATTGGCTGCATAATATTGACTTTAGTTGTTAGGGCAAAAAGTCATGGGTCGCGCCAAAAAGGTTGTATTGGCTTATTCCGGTGGGGTAGACACCTCCGTCTGCATTCCCTACCTGAAGCAAGAATGGGGAGTTGAAGAGGTGATCACGCTGGCTGCTGATTTGGGGCAGGGAGACGAACTAGAGCCAATTCGCGAAAAGGCGCTAAAGTCGGGTGCCACGCAGTCTTTAATCGCAGATGCGACAGAGCGGTTTATTCAAGACTATGCATTCCCAGCGATTCAGGCGAATGCGCTGTACGAAAACCGCTATCCCCTCTCAACCGCACTGGCGCGTCCGCTAATTGCCAAACTGCTGGTAGAAGCAGCGGCAGAGTATGGTGCCGATGCAGTAGCGCATGGCTGCACGGGCAAGGGCAATGACCAAGTGCGGTTTGATGTGTCGATCGCCGCTCTAAACCCAGACCTTAAAGTGCTGGCACCCGCCCGTGAATGGGGCATGAGCCGGGAGGAGACGATCGCCTACGGAGAGCAATTTGGCATTCCTTCTCCAGTGAAAAAGTCTTCGCCCTACAGCATCGATCGCAACTTGCTGGGACGCAGCATTGAAGCCGGACCGCTAGAAGATCCCTGGAATGAGCCGCTGGAAGAGGTGTTTTTGTTAACGAAGGCGATCGCTGACACTCCTGATGAGCCAGAGTATGCCGAAATCAGCTTTGAGAAAGGGCTTCCTGTTGCGCTCAACGGTCAAATGCTGTCTCCAGTAGACCTGATCAGCCAATTGAATGACCTGGCAGGCAAGCACGGCGTCGGTCGCATCGACATGATCGAAAACCGTTTGGTCGGCATCAAATCACGAGAAATTTATGAAGCTCCGGCTTTGCTGGTGCTGATTCAGGCACATCGGGATTTGGAAAGCCTAACCCTGACTGCCGACGTGGGTCACTACAAGCGCGGAATTGAGGAAACCTACTCTCAACTGGTCTATAACGGACTGTGGTATAGCCCGCTGAAAGCAGCCCTGGATGCCTTTGTGCAGCAAACCCAGGAACAGGTTTCGGGTACGGTGCGAGTCAAACTGTTTAAAGGAACAGCGAGTCCGGTTGGGCGCAAGTCTGCCAATTCGCTGTATACGCCTGACCTAGCAACCTATGGGTCTGACGACAAATTTGACCACAAAGCCGCTGAGGGATTCATCTACGTTTGGGGTCTGCCCACTCGCGTCTGGTCACAGAAGATTAGAGGCTAGAGATTATTCCTCTAAACGTTCAGTACACGGTAGGGGCGAACGGCCGTTCGCCCTTACAGGTAACTCAAACTACCTACAGTTGACTCGTAATTTCGTAAACAACCGTTGGCTCCTGCCGACCTCGAAGCTGTAAGGTTTGCACCGGGCTACCCACAAAGCGGTGGTGGACGTAATCAAAGGTGGTGCTGCTGACGAGTAGCGTGTGAGGTTTGGTGGACTTCAGTTCTTTGTTTAAGCGTTCTAGTCGAGCCGCAATATTGACCGTATCACCAATCACGGAATAGTTGAGCCGCTGGGGACTGCCGACACTGCCCGCGACGACCATTCCCGTGTGAATGCCGATACCATGCTGAATGGTGGGCAAGCCAGACTGCTGTAGCCTTTGGTTGAGTCGGGTGAGCTGTTCTTGCATGGCGATCGCCGCTGTCACTGCATTTATTGCATCCTGCCGGATCTCCGCCACCGAGGTATGCGGTAACGGAATGCCAAACACCGCCATGATTGCGTCGCCAATGTATTTATCTACCACGCCGTCATATTTAAGGATGCAGTTGGTCATCGTGCCAAGGTAGAGGTTGAGCCAGTTCAGCACCTCTCGCGGCGACATGCTTTCAGAAATGGTGGTGAAGTTGCGAATGTCCATAAACAGCACAGTTGCCATGAGTTCCTGGGCCTCAAGCTGACCGTGCTGAAAGATGCTGGCTCTATTACGCCAAATCAGCGCAGCCGTTTGGGGAGAAACGTGACGTACAAACAGGCTCATAATCTGCTGTTTTTCAAGCTGGTCACGCACCTGAATGCCCGCCCCTGCTAGTAAAAAGCAGCCGACCGGAGCCGCGATCGGAATCCACACATTTTGGCTGGTGAATAAGATCGTGGCGATCGCCACCCAGCTTATCGGCACCAGCAGCGTCATTGCCGTTCGCCGCTTAAACCCCAGCGAAGCCAAAATCAGACTGGAACCGACTCCCACACCGATAATCAGCAACCCTTCTACGGTCCAGGGCAATCGCTGTAAAAACCGCTGCTTCAGCAAGTTGTCAATCACGGCTGCATGAAGTTGCAGGCTGGAGGCAGGTGGATTTTGGTCAAAGGGCGTTTGCAGTGAACTTAGCCCTGTGGCGGTTGGGCCAACCAGGACAATTTTGCCAGCTAGCGCCTCTGGAGGTACTCTCCCCGCAACGACATCCCGGAATGAGTAGGTTGCTGAGCGTAAATCTTCCCGCGAACCGGGCCAGTTTATCCAGGCGTTTTGCTGCTCTAGTTTGGGCAAGGGTTGGATGAGTGGAACGGGGCGATCGCTCTTGCTGTTATAAGCCCGAACCACATCCACCCCGAATGCGGGGAACCCTTGCACATAAAGCGATACCTGCCGAGAGATACCGTCTGGCTCAATCGGATTGTAGATGTGCCCCACTCCTGCCACCTGATCAAAAGTTGGCACCAGCGGCACCAGTTCTGTAGAGGCATCCCAGCCAACTGCCAGCACGACAGAGCCGTTTTCTACCATTGCTTGTGCCAGTGCTGCATCTTCGGGCGTTGGCTCAGCAAATAGGATGTTGAATCCGACCACCGCAGGCGGAGCGGCTTTTAGGGATTGCAAAAGTTGGGTGTAGCGATCGCGTGACCAGGGAAACGAACCATATTCCTGCAAGCTCTCATCATCGATCGCCACCAGAACAATCTCTGAAGCCCACCCCTCATGGGGCAATAGCTGCCGTACTTTGAACAGCGTATTGTAGCCGACCCGCTCTAGGGGTTGCCATACGCCAACTTGCCACAAAATTAGCGAAATTGCTGCTGCCCCTGCGCCCGGTAGCCAGGATGGATTGGTTGCCAGATGTTGGCGAAAAACCAAACTCTGGACTTTGAGATAGCCGCGCCAGTCCTCAGGAGTATTGGTCTTGAGATAGCCGACAACCTTAACTCGCTGATTTCTAAAGCGATGAACCCAGTCTTCAGAATCATCTGCCTTGATAGATCGCCAAACTTTGGCGCTTCTAACCTGCAAATGCTGCAACCGTTCCCTGTACGGATAAGCTTTTAAGCGCTGCCAGAAGTCAGCCCCTTGTCGTCTGAGGTAGCGGCCCCACCGTTGTCTTGTCATGCTTTCCTACTGTAAATTGGGCGATCGCTATTGGTCTAAATCGCCCGCTGACCCAGTAGTGCAACCTGATCGATTAATGAACAAAAACCCTTCCACAGATTCATGCTGTTCCCATTCAATCCCGGAAGTTTGGCGATCGCTGTGATCCACGCCAGTGACAGTACGAATGGTTTTTCTCTTAGCGTTTGGTTAAGACCACGGAGTAACAGAGGCGATCGCCCCGTGAAATTGTCTCTCCACAAATAATCGGCTGATCCTGACTGGTGTAGGTGGTGTAACGGTTGACCAGGAGCGGCGCACCCAGAGGAATGTCCAGATGTTCACTAATTTCGTGGGTAGCGTGGGTGCATTCCAGCGTCGTTTCAACCCGCTCAATCGACACACCGCTTTGGTCTAAGGTGGGGTAAATCAGGCTAGATTGCAGCTCTTTAGCAAAGGCTTTACCAATTTCCAGCGGAATGTAGGTAATGTCTACTGCAACTGGAGTTTGGTCGGTTAGAATTACCTTTTTCTGACAAAAAATTTCTTTGACCGTTGCGGGCAGCCTTAGCTTTTGCCGCACTTCATCAGGAGCCTGCAACACCTCAAAGGAAAGGCTGTGAATAGAAGCTGATACACCTTGCCTCGCCATGTCTTCGTCAAAGAAAATCAGTGGGTTAGCCAGCGATCGCATCACTTTTTGCTGCGCCTTAACAAACACGCCCTTTCCGCGCTGGGAAATCACTAAGCCCTGGTTGACTAAATTGGCGATCGCCCGCCTCACTGTAATCCGGCTCACTCCAAACTGCTCCATTAGCTGATGCTCACTCGGCAGTTGCTCTCCCGGTGAATACTGCTTAGCAAAAATTTGCGATCGCAGCTTCTCTGAAATTGCTAAATGCAGCGGAATTTGGTCTTGAGTCACAGAGGTGGAGGGGTTAGCCCCAGATATTACATTCTTTGAAGTTTTGCACGTTTTCTCAGAGTTGGGCAAAAGCGCTGCTGTAAACTAGTCTCGTCCACGAAGCACTTATTCATCGGTCTGCTGTGCAGGTTCAACAGCAACATCGCCGATAACATCACGACCGTTAACATCATGTAGTTTGGAGCCTTTATTCAATGTCTCATACCGTCAAGATTTATGACACCTGCATTGGATGCACCCAGTGCGTCCGGGCTTGCCCTACAGACGTTCTGGAAATGGTTCCCTGGGATGGCTGTAAGGCTGCTCAAATCGCTTCATCACCCCGCACAGAAGACTGTGTAGGCTGCAAGCGATGCGAAACGGCTTGCCCTACTGACTTCCTCAGCATTCGGGTTTATCTGGGCGCTGAAACCACCCGTAGCATGGGCTTGGCTTACTAGGCACACTGACTAACCTTAATATTCCTGGGTTGACGGATATACCAGGATCTAACGCCTAAAGGGAGCGATTTGCTCCCTATTTTTTTACGAATTTTCCACTAGCAAGACCTGCCCCTTCCTGGGTTGCGATCGCCATCCAGCAAATTGTTAAGACACTAATATTGAACACAATGTACTAGGATCGTTTGCGGCAGATCTGCCGCTCGTTGCTCAGGAAATCATTGCTCAGGAGTAGAGTCAAATGTGCGGAATCGTAGGATATGTCGGCACCCAGGCAGCCAGTGAAATTTTGCTGGAGGGGCTACGCAAACTAGAATATCGGGGCTACGATTCTGCTGGAATTGCCACCGTATGGGAAGGACAGGTTCACTGTGTACGGGCGAAAGGCAAACTACAAAATTTGCAGGAAAAGCTAGAAGGACTAGAAAATCCAGCTCAGGTAGGCATCGGACACACCCGCTGGGCAACACACGGCAAGCCAGAGGAATATAACGCACATCCCCACACCGACGCAGCCGGAAAGATTGCCGTTGTCCAAAATGGCATCATCGAAAACTATCGGGAACTACGTGAAGAACTGAAGGCAAAGGGATACAAATTTCTCTCTGACACCGATACAGAGGTCATTCCTCACCTGATTGCCGAGTTCATGGCAAACCCGCCCGAAGCTGAGAAGTCGCTGAACTACCAGTCGCCGTTTCTGGAGGCAACTCGACAGGCTGTCAACCAGTTAAGGGGAGCTTTTGCGCTGGCGGTAGTGTGTGCCGACTACCCAGATGAACTAATTGCAGTACGGCAGCAGGCTCCTTTAGCATTGGGGTTTGGGCAGGGTGAGTTTTTCTGCGCCTCAGACACGCCTGCTCTGGTGGCTCATACTCGCGCCGTGCTGACGATGGATAATGGCGAATTAGCCAAACTCACCCCGATGGGCGTTGAGGTCTATAGCTTTGCGGGCGATCGCCTGAGAAAACAACCCCGCACCCTCAACTGGAACCCAATCATTGTCGAAAAGCAAGGCTTCCGTCACTTCATGGTGAAGGAAATCTACGAACAGCCCGGTGTTGTGCGTTCTTGCCTGGAAGCTTACATTAAGAGCGATTGGACTGCCGATCAAGACAAGAACCCAATCAACCTGGGCTTTCCTGAGTCGTTTTACAGCAACCTCGATCAAATCCAAATCGTCTCCTGCGGCACAAGCTGGCACGCTAGCCTGGTTGGGAAATATTTGCTAGAGCAACTGGCAGGCATTCCCACCGTAGTACAGTACGCTTCAGAGTTTCGCTATTCGCCACCACCGCTGTTGCCAAACGTTTTGACGATTGGGGTTACGCAGTCTGGAGAAACGGCAGACACCCTATCCGCCTTGCACATGGAAAAGCAGCGTCGTTTAGAGCGAGAGCCGCAGTTTCACCCGCGCTTTCTGGGAATCACCAATCGCACTGACAGTTCCCTGGCACATCTGGTGGAACACCTAATCGACACCCACGCCGGTATTGAAATCGGCGTTGCTGCAACCAAAACCTTTACGGCTCAACTGGTTGCTTTCTACTGCCTCGCGCTAGATCTAGCCTATCGCCGTAAAACTATCTCTTTGGAGCGAATGGAGGAAATTCTTACCGGGCTACGGCAACTGCCTTCTCAGGTTGAAGTGATTCTAGAAAGCCAGGAACGCTACATTGAGGAACTGGCGCACGACTTTGCTGAGACCAAAGACTTCATCTTTTTGGGACGTGGCATCAACTTCCCGATTGCCCTCGAAGGTGCCCTGAAACTGAAGGAAATCAGCTACATCCATGCAGAAGGCTATCCTGCTGGCGAAATGAAGCACGGTCCGATCGCACTGCTGGATGCCAAGGTGCCGGTGGTGGCGATCGCCGTCCCCGGTAGCGTCTACGAAAAAACACTCTCCAACGCCCAAGAAGCCAAAGCCAGAGACGCACGCCTGATCGGCGTGACCCCAATGAACGATTCGGAAGCCGCCGAAGTGTTTGATAACTTGTTGCCCGTGCCACCTGTAGATGAGTTGTTATCCCCTATTCTCACGGTAATTCCGCTCCAGTTTCTCGCTTATCACATTGCTGCCCGTCGAGGCTTAGATGTTGACCAGCCACGCAACCTGGCTAAATCAGTGACCGTGGAATAGCAATGCACGAAGTCCCAAAAAGACTTGTAGATGCATAAAAAAGTCAAACAATAAATAAAAAAGTCAAACAATAAATAAAAAAGTTAGACAGTGGGAGAAAAGGCTGTATAATTCTGGGCATACTTATGTACTGCCCAGGATTTTCTTATGCCACGGAGAAGAGAGGAATGGAATCAGGAGAAGTTTGATCGCTTCCTTAGGGAAAAACGCGGAGAAGGGGTTCTTGACAAATACACTCCTTGGATTACGGTGCGAGATTTTCCCTCAAAAGGTAGGGTTTCCAGAGATAGAGGTTGGAAAACAAATCGCTTACATCATCTCTTCTCAGACCATGAAACTCGATTGTTTTACATTCTTGAGTGGTCAGACGTTGTAATTGACATTAGAGAACAGTTTCCCTTGCTGGATCTTGAACTGGCTCAGAGAATATCTGCTGATATTGGTGTGAAATATCCTATAGACACTACAAGTAAATTCCCTAAGATTTTAACAACCGATTTTATGGTGACTGTAAAACAAGATGGGAAAACATTTAATATTGCATTAACAGTAAAACCTTCATCCGAACTCGAGAAAAAAAGAGTTATTGAGAAGTTTGAGATAGAACGAAACTATTACATGGTAAAGGGAATTGAATGGGGATTAGTAACAGAAAATCATATTCCAAAGTCCCTTGCTAAAAATATTGAATGGGTTCACGGTGCCTATAGGCTTGAAGAAAACTTACAAAAGAAAATTCAGGATTTACAAGCAATAGCAGATATTCTAAAGCAACGGCTTAAAAAGCTTAATTTAAGAATTAATCAAGTAACAAATGCCTTAGACATTGAACTAGATTTGGAAAAAGGGACTTCACTCTATCTTTTTAGAAATCTCGTTGCACGCAAAGAAATCGTTATTAATATGAGTTCGTCGCAACAATGCTCGGACATGCTAACTGCAGATATTAAGGAGATCAAAGTCTGTAATAGCTTGGAGGCATCGAAAATAGCATGAAAAACCTTGTCTATGTTAATGATTTAATTGAGTGGAATATTGAGGGAGCAGAACGCTCAACTGAGAGGATTTTATGGATTGATCAAGACTATACAATAGCGCTCGTTATTGATATTTTTGCTAAAACTGGTTTTCCAACGTCTCGTAAGATTGTAGAGATTGTAGATGCTCTTTCTGAGGGACAGGCAAAGAAAACTAGCCATGATCCGTTTATTCATAAAAGCTTAGTAGAAGAAGTGAATTTAAGCGAATCAGAGAGGACGATTCGCGATAAAGCGTGGGATATTATTTCTACTTTAGTTGATCCTAAAAATGAACCATCTATTTACTATAAAAATCTTCGTGGTTCAATGATTAAGAATGTCGTTGACAATTTCAATGCCGGAAAAAATAGAGGAAGTAGGCAAGAGAAAAATGGCGAGAGAATAACAGAAAAAACTGTCTACATGTACTTGAGACGTTACTGGCAAAGGGGAAAAACTGTTAATGCTCTCCTTCCTGATTACTGCAATTCAGGTGGTCCAGGAAAGATTAAAAGGGCTGGAGAAAAGAAAAGAGGAAGACCTCGAAAATATGCTGCTTTACCAGAGATTGGTGAGGGTAGAAATATTGATGAAGCAGATAGGAGGATTTTTAGAGTATCAATAAACTCCTTTTATGAAACGTCGAAGAAAAATTTCCTTAAGACGGCTTACAAGTTAATGCTCAAGGCTTACTATGCTGAAGATATCTACTATACCGCAGATGGTACTAAAAAAATAAAATTGATATCACCTGGTGAAAGACCCACTTTTACCCAATTTAAATATTGGTACGAACAAGAATTTGATATTGAGAGAGCTTTAATTCGTCGGAAGGGTGAGAAAACATATTTGCTTGAAAATCGAGCAGTTTTGGGAACTTCGACTGCCGAAGTAATTGGACCAGGATCTCGATTTCAAATTGATGCAACAGTTGCAGATGTCTATCTTGTCTCAAGCTACAACCCTAACTGGATTGTGGGTAGACCGGTAGTATATGTGGTCATTGATGTTTTTAGCCGCATGATTGTAGGTGTTTATGTCGGTCTAGAGGGACCTTCCTGGTTAGGAGCAATGATGGCATTAGCCAATGCTGCTACAGACAAGGTATCCTTCTGCCAAGAATACGGTATTTCTATAACTGACGAGGAATGGCCCTGTTACCATCTTCCATACACTCTTTTGGCGGATAGGGGAGAACTGTTAGGAACCCCAATAGAGACCCTAAGCAAAAACTTGCACGTAAAGATTGAAAATACTGCTTCTTATAGAGCAGATTGGAAAGCCATAGTTGAAAGACAGTTTAGAATATTTCATGATCGTGTGAAACCTTTTGCACCGGGATACATTGATGTTGATTTCAGGAAACGAGGTGGTAAAGACTATCGTTTCGATGGAAAGTTAGCGATTAAAGATTTCACAAAAATCATCATTAAATGTATTCTTCGCCACAATAATAAAGATTACATCGAAGGCTATAACAGACAGGAGATGATGATTGTTGACAATGTTCGACCTATTCCTGCTGAGTTGTGGAAATGGGGCATTAGAAATCGTTCTGGCAGACTTAGATCGTTCCCAGAAGATATTATTAAACTCAATCTTTTACCTAAAGATCGGGGAACTGTAACCAGCCGTGGTATTCGGTTTAAGGGAATGAATTACACCTGTGAAACGGCGATTAAACAACAATGGTTTGAAAAGGCAAGAAACAGTTCTTTAGATAAGGAAAGTAAGTATTTAGACATTTCTTATGATTTGAGGCAACCTAACTTCGTTTACATTCGGGATGTTGATGGGAGAGGTTTTGAAAAGTGCTTTTTGATTGATTCAGAAGAACGTTATCTCAACAAGTCAATTGAGGAAATTGAGCATTTACATGAAAGTGAAAGGCTTGATAGAAAAATTTATGAATCTGATGAGCTACAACATGATGTGGATCTTGCAACTGATATTGAAGAGATTGTTGCTAAAGCAGAAAAAAGATTTGAACAGCTTTCCAGCAATACTTTAAGTAATGCTGCAAGAGTGTCGGATATTAGAGGAAATAGAGCCTTTGAGAAATCGGAACTCCGGGAGGAACAGGCTTTTGAGTTAGGTAATGTGCCCGTAAATAACGATGTTGCTATTGAAGAAATTAAGTCTGTAGAATCTGTTACTCAGAAGTCAAGCCGTCCGGATTATTTGAGCCTTTTGAAGCGGAAGAAGGAGGAAGCTAGGGATGCCAAGCCAGAGTGAATATGTGGAGTTACCTTCCGGTATAGCTGTCCCAGTAGTTAACTATAAGTTGCATGGTTTACCTGAATATGATTCTAATCCGCTGATTCAAGCACTACCCAGAATTCTTGAAAGCAAGAAAGAATGTTGATCGAAACTGGAGAAAATCGCTTCCTCAAGATTGATTTAGTAATATACAATACAAAAAATGATTCGGTGTATTGTGTTTTAGATACTAAGTATAAACGAAAAGTTGATGATTCTGACTTATATCAAATCACTACCTATGCTGTGACCAAAGAAGTGAGCAAGGCATTTTTGATATATCCACAAGATTTTGGCAGAAATGCAGTTTATAGAATGGGAGACATTCGAGTTCAGGCTATCGCGTTTGCACTACACGGCGATTTGCGGAGAAATGGGCAAGAGTTTATCACTGCCCTCTTCAACAGTTAGGGATTCTCGGGGGTAGCAAGGGTTCACTTCAATCGCTCTCCACCCCAACAATCCAAAAATCACAGGCAGACCGAGTTAATACAGGCGTTTCCTCACTGATTGTTGGAGAGAGTTTAGGAGATAGATTAAGCAAATCTGCCTAAATTGCCTATTTCTACCTCAGGATTTGGATAATAGCGGTTAGGGATTTATTGGACTGTCCTGAGTCAGTAGGAGGAAGCCTGTGCTTGAGTTGGCTAAGCTGATTGATCTGATTGTCGGTTTCGCGAGTCCTGTTGTTCAGAACAAGCTCCAGCGGAGCGAACTTGTGATTAAGTTGCTGAAGCAACTGAACCTTGACCCCGACCATCCGCCTGCTGACTTTACGGCAGTTTATCAATACACGCTGGTGGAATACGGCATTGGCAAGCCAAAACCTGTGTTGGAGATGTTCCGACAAGCAGAGATTCAAGCCATTTTCCGCAAAGCATTGGAGCAAAATAATCCGAGTTTGCTGCTTAAGAACGGCGAAACCTTTCTTGCTGGGCATAGTTTAGGCGACCAGATTCAGGCGTTAGGGATTGATGCGCGGCAGGAGTTTTATCAATTTGCAGCGGTGTTCATCGAAGTTGCTAAACGGACTCGTACCCCGGCTGAAGTCTTGACAAACCAGCGTTTAGAGTCGCTGCACCGCCAGATTAGCAGTATCCAGGATCGGCTACATCGACTGCCAACATTAGAAGCAATGCGGACTGAAATGGCGCGGTTGGCGGCTCAGAGCTATCCCATGCTACCCGAAGCAATTGCTACTCCCGCCTTAGCCCAAGAGCGCCAATTGCAAGAACGCCAGTGCCGAGCCTTTGCCCTAGCTCAGCAGATGAAAGGCTGGTTTGAGACGTTGGGCTATCGTTTTGAACCCTATGAGGTGTGGCAGGACGATTACTTTGAGTGGATTATCGACATTCCTGTGCGACGGGGGCGGTACGATCGCATCCTGGTGCGTGGCGTTGATGGCGAAGTGGGGTTGGGCGACATTAGGGCACTGCGACAGTCGGTTGAAACACAGCGGGCAGACGAGGGCTGGCTCGTAACGGCACGGCGGATCAGTCGGGCAGCACGGGAGGAGGTAGAGAAGGAGGAGAATCACGACCTGGGCTGCTATACCTTCGATGAACTGCTGGATCAGGATGCTGATTTTGGTGGCTACCTGGGCTGGCTAGAATCTGAGATTGGGCGACGGGGTATTGATCAGAAGTATGTGCCGCTAGCTTGCACAAAAGAAGAGATTGACCCGGACACAAAGCAGCGAATCGGGGTAAGCCGCTACGACGATCGCGATGGCTGGATTGATGGCTACATTGATTTGTGGCTGGACGACCCAGCAAAAGAACATATCTCAGTGCTAGGAGAATTTGGTACGGGCAAAACCTGGTTTGCGTTTCACTACGCCAGCCAAGCTCTAACACGCTACCGGGAAGCACAAAAGCGTGGTGTAGAACGTCCCCGTTTGCCGCTGGTCATTCCTCTGCGCGACTATGCCAAGGCAGTGAGTGTGGAATCACTGTTTTCAGAATTCTTCTTTCGTAAACATGAGGTGCGATCGCTCACCTATTCTGCGTTTGAGCAACTCAACCGGATGGGCAAACTGCTGCTGATTTTTGATGGATTTGATGAAATGGCAGCACGGGTCGATCGCCAAGAGATGATCAATAACTTTTGGGAATTAGCGAAAGTCGTCGTGCCTGGAGCAAAGGTGATTCTCACCTGCCGCACCGAACATTTTCCAGAAGCTAGAGAAGGACGGGCACTGCTAAATGCCCAATTGCAAGCATCGACTGCGAACCTAACCGGAGAGATGCCCCAGTTTGAGGTGCTAGAACTGGAGAAATTCAATGATGAGCAGATTCGGCAGGTGATGTCTCAGCAAGCGGAGCTTGCCACTGTGGAACAGGTGATGAGCAATCCGCAGCTTTTGGATCTGGCGCGTCGTCCGGTAATGACGGAGTTGATTCTGGAGGCGTTGCCAGATATTGAAGCAGGTAAGCCTGTTGATATGTCACGGGTTTATCTATATGCGGTGCGGCGCAAGATGGAGCGAGACATTAAGGAGGAGCGCACGTTTACCTCAATGGCAGAGAAGCTTTATTTCTTGTGCGAGTTGTCTTGGGAGATGTTGAGTAGCGATCGCATGAGCCTCAATTACCGTGAGTTTCCTGATCGCATTCGTCGTTTGTTTGGTTCTGTGGTTCAGGAAGAGAAGGATCTGGATCATTGGCATTACGACATGATGGGGCAGACAATGCTCATCCGTAATACAGATGGGGATTATATGCCTGCTCATCGATCGCTTTTGGAGTTTTTTGTTGCTTACAAGTTTGCAGCAGAGCTGGGAGCATTAGCTCCTGATTTTATAGAACCAGCACAAATGCAGTCCTGTTTAGATTTAAGTGCAGAACCGCAAGATTACACGTGGTCTGCTTACTTCCAACGTCAAATAGATAATTCTGGCAGATCATTACTGACACCACCATTGCAATTATTTACAAGTGAACCTTTAGAAAAGCTTCGTCAAACATTTGGCAAGACTCCACTAACTAAGGCAGTTATAGATTTGATTCTTCCGATGCTCAAGGCACAGCAAAAAAATTCTTCTTTACAAGCAGTTTTATATAAAACACGAAACAGGACTGATGAAGAAGCCGAGTACGTTGGTGGAAACGTAGCAACTTTATTAGTTTATTTAGACAATGCTGCTTTAGAAGGTAGTGATCTCTCCAATACTGTAATTCGTAACGCTGATTTCACGCGTGCAAATCTTTGTCATGTTAACCTTCACAGAGCAAATCTTAGTGGTTCTATTTTTTCAAAAACTTTTGGTCGTATCTTATCAGTAGCCTGTAGTCCAGATGGATTTTTTTTTGCTACTGGTGATACTAACGGAGAAATTCATCTCTGGCAAATTTCCAATGGGAAACTATTTCTAACCCTTAGAGGACATAGCGATTGGGTTAGATCAGTTGCTATTAGTGCAGATGGAAAAACCTTGGTTAGTAGTAGTAGTGACTGGACAATAAAATTATGGGATACACATACTGGTAGTTGCTTGAGAACTCTACGAGGGCACACTCATGGAGTTCAGACTGTTGCTCTTGATTCAAGTGGGACAATCATCGCTAGTAGTAGTAGAGATTTAACAGTCAAGATCTGGAATGTTCAATCAGGAGAATGTGTGAGAACATTTGAAGAGCAATCTATGCATTTTGATTTCTTTACTGATTCGGCTACTCTGAGCCCAAATGGTAAAGTTCTAGCCACTTGTTGTGCAGACAGAACAATTAAGCTTTGGAATATTCAAACGGGAGAGTGCCTAAAAAGGCTACCAGGTCACACTAAGCGTATAAATTGTATTGTTTTTAGTTCAGATGGCTTAGTTTTAGCTAGCGGTAGCAATGATTCAACAATCAAGATTTGGGATATAGAAACAGGAATATGCCTAGAGACTTTTCAAGGGCACACAGATTCAATAAATGATGTTGTTTTTAATGGGAATAATTCACTTTTAATTAGTGGCAGTCGAGACGGAACAGTTAGGCTATGGCAAAGAACTACAGGAAAATGTCTCAAAATTCTGCATCATCCTGATTCAGTAGGTTCTATTGCTGTGAGTTCGGATGGTATAACGCTAATTACTAGCTGTGATGATCAAACAGTAAAGCTATGGAATATTCACTCTGAAAATTGTATTCAAACTCTAACTGGCTTTTGTTATGGGATCGAGTCGATAGCAATTGGTAGCAAAAGTAATATCATAGCTGGTGGCTGTAATGATTCTTCAGTGAAGCTATGGAATATGCATACAGGAGAACCTTTAAAGACCTTGCAGGGACACACGAAGTGGATAAGAGCGGTAGCTATTAGTCCTGATAACCTAACTCTAGCTAGTGCTGCTAGTGACCAGACAATCAGATTATGGAATATTCAAACTGGGGAAACTCTAAAAGTTTTACGTGGACATACTCAATGGTTAGCCTCAATAGCATTTAGTCCTAATAATGAACTTTTAGCTAGCGGAGGTGGTGATAGTACGATCAGATTATGGAGTGTTATTACGGGAGAATGCTTTAGTGTCCTTAAAGGACACGATAACCTCGTCTCTTCTATAGCTTTTAGTCCCTGTAGCTCAATTCTTGTAAGCGGAAGCTATGACAAGACTATAAAGCTGTGGAATGTTCGAACCGGGAAATGTTTCAATACTTTTTATGGACATACATATCCAGTATGGGCAGTATCGATAAGTAGCAATGGTGAACTTGTAGCTAGTGGCAGTACTGATTCGAAAATTAATTTATGGAATATTCAATCTGGAGAATGTCTTACTACTATAGAAGCGAATGCTGCTCAAATTGATTCACTAGCCTTTAGCCCTGATAATTTAACTCTAGCTAGTGGTGGTCTTGACAAAACAGTTAGGCTTTGGAATCCCCATACTGAGGAATGCCTCAAGATTTTAAGAGGACATTCCAGCAGAGTTTGGTCAGTTACTTTTAGTGCTGATGGAACAGTCTTAGCAAGTGGAAGTCAAGATGAGACTATCAGATTATGGGATGTTAGAACAGGCGAATGTATCCGAACCTTGAAAAGCGATAAACCTTACGAAGATATGGATATTACTGAGGTGAAAGGTCTGACTGAAGAAGAGAAAACCACATTAAAAGCATTGGGAGCGATCGAGCGTTAAAGATTTCAATTTAATCACTTAACTGTCTCTATCCAACTTTCAATACCCTTCCTCGTTGGCACCCCTCCGGCTGTAAACGTCCAAATATCCCGTCTTTGCTGAGGAGCGTAGCTGATGTGAATAGATCGATTGCCCCCATAGTAGTACAGCGAATCAAACGGCAATCGTTGTTCCAAAATCCACTCCACAAGGCGATCGCTCTCCAGTCCCACAATCCAAAAATCACAGGCAGCACCGAGGCGATCGCAGTAATATTTGCCATTCCGGTTCTTCTCATGCGCCATGTGCTGATCTCGGCTTGGATCAACCCGACCATTCTTTATGCCTGTCTCCGGGTCTTTCTGAGCCAGAAACCGCTTCAAATCTTTTGAGCAAAACCCATAGGTCAACTGAAACCGCTCTCTACCGAAGTGAGCAATCACAGGGTCAAGAATGTGTTCACAGAGAGATTTTAGAGATAGAATTGTTTCTTCCGGATTTTCCGGATATGAATTAATGCGATCGCCATACTTCCTGTACGTTTGCGTACAAGTGCAAAATTCCTGCAAAGTTAGGTACTTCCCCAAAAAGATTTCATGCATTCAAACGTCAGCCTCCTGAATCGGGAATTCTAACTCTGAACAGAGTCTAAAATTCCACGATACAAAATATGGCTGCCCTCCTGAAAAAATCCAACTTTATGAGCGGGCTGCAATGCCTTAAGAAACTTTGGTTGGAAGTGCAGGAGCCACAGCAAGCCACTGCTCTCTCCCCAGCCCAGCAACGCATCATCGACCAGGGCAAGGAAGTTGGACATTACGCCCGTCAGCAATTTTCTAATGGGCAATTGATTGTGGGAAACGGAAACGAGGCTCTTCAAGCCACTCAGGAAGCGATCGCGACTGGAGTAGCTTGCCTTTTTGAAGCTGCTTTCAGTTTTGATAACTTGTTCATTCGATGCGACATTCTTCAGAAAACTTCAGCAGTTACCTGGGAATTGATTGAGGTCAAATCCTCCAGCAAAGTCAAAGATGAGCATCAGTGGGATTTAGCTCTTCAAAAATACGTTTTGATTGAGGCAGGGTTACCTATTGGTAAAACGAAGCTAATGCATATCAATACTCAGACCTGCTGCTTTCCCAACCTGACAGACCTCTTTGTAATCGAAGATATCACTGAAGAAGTCGATCGGCTTTTGTCTGAAGTTTCCAAACAACTTGAGCAATTCAGGGTGACCTTGACTGAAAACCTAGAACCAACATTGGCGATCGGCAAACATTGTACTAGCCCCAACCCTTGCCCTTTCACGCAAACTTGCTGGCAGCACGTCCCTGAAGTCTCTATCTTCACCATCCCTCGATTGGACTGGAAGAAGAAAGATACGCTGCTTGCTCAAGGAGTGTTGGCGATCGCAGACCTTCCACTTAGCTATGCCCTTTCAGACAACCAGCGTACCTACGTTGATAGTGTTCTTACCAACCAGCCTGTAATTGATAAAGCAGCGATCGTTGCCAGCCTTGCCAAACTTGAGCACCCTATCCACTTCTTCGACTTTGAAGCACAAAATCCAGCTATTCCGAGATTTGATGGACTCAAACCCTATGAGCAGTTTTCTTTCCAATACAGTTGTCATGTTCTCCAATCTGATGGCTCCGTAGAGCATCACGAATACCTACATACTGACCAGTCTGATCCCAGACCATCCCTTATTGCAGCCTTGACAACAGACATTGCTTCCATAGGCTCCATTGTTGTTTACCACAAATCTTTTGAAGCAAGTTCGCTTCGAAAACTTGCCGGAGACTTTCCTGAGCACGCTTCGGAATTAGTAGCGATCGCTAATCGTCTTTGGGATCTAGAAGATATCTTCAAGTATCATTACAAGCATCCTAGTTTCCGAGGTTCTACCTCAATCAAAAACGTCCTTCCTATTCTCGTTTCTAATCTCAGCTATAAGTCGCAGACCATCCAACGAGGCGATCAAGCCCAAGCAGTGTGGGAAGAAATGCTGATCTGCTTGGATGAGGCAAAAAGGACTCAAATGATTAACGATTTGAAATCCTACTGTCAACTGGACACATTAGCAATGGTCGAGATTTATAAGTTTCTACTTAAGATGTTAGAAAATTGAAAGCCAACGGGAGCATAACCGTTACCACTTTATTTTCATAGACTTTGATCGGTGTAAAACTTTATTTACTGAAGAAAAGCCCTCTTTACAAGGATGGTGTACAACTTTAATTATTGCTGCTTTTTAATCTTTCTCAAGGCTAAACTGTTTTTGAGCAATTTGAGTGTACAACTTTATTTTAATTGCACATCAGGATGGTAAGTTCAACACCAATGTAGGGCAAATCAGTGGGGGAGAAATTCACGTTGGCGATCGTATTTATCAGGGTGTCGATGCCAATACGATTCAAACTATCATCCCGGTTCTTCAGGAGCTTCATGCACTTCCCAAACCGCTCCCACCGATCGCCTCAGTCGATGATTTAGTGCAGCAGGTGCGATCGCGCCTTCATGATGACATTCAGCAGTTACACGGTACGATGCCGCTTTGGGGCGTGGACTATTGGGTGCCGCTGGGAGAGTTGTTTGTCAATATCGATATTTTGGAGGAGTTAAGCAGCAGTCGCAGATCAGGACCGAATGACCTATGGCAGAAGATCACGACCAAAATGCAAGGATACTTCAGTCATCGCAGCCTCAATCGCATCGATCCGAGTGAGGCGCAACGAGTATCAGGGTTAGAGGTGTTGGCGAAAGATACAAATCTGATGATAGTGGGTCAACCCGGTTCAGGGAAGACTACCTATTTGCAGCGAGTGATAATAGAGTGTAACGCAGGAGATCTTCAAGCTCACAGAATCCCGGTATTAATTAAGCTGCGGGAATTTGTAGAGGATGGGCGATCGCTCTCTTATTCTCTGTGTCGCCAAGCAAAATCTCCTCTGTTGTAGAATTACGGGGAGAATTTACTCAGTGGGATAGCATCTGTCCATTAGCATTGTCAATCTGGCTTGAGGCAAAAAAGCAAGCCAGATTTAGCTTTGCTTCTTCAACCGCACTAGTGTGTCCCCACGTCAAATGAAAAGTCCCTGTACAGATGAAGTCGAGCTCAGGTAATGGATCTAGGGAAGATGAGGATTGAACTTCCCCTTAGTTTTGCAGCACGGTCATCTTTCGTATTTTGACAGGCTGTGCTGGGTTTCCAGAATATATTGTCATTGGATCGAGCGATCGCCCCGTCACACCACCCAGTGCCAACACTGCCCCTTTGCCGACCGTCACTCCTGGGCCAATGACAGCACACGCTGCAATCCAGCTTGATGTCTCAATGTGAATAGCTCCAATCTTAAGCTGGAAGTGAGGATGGCTCCAGTCATGATTGCCTGTACACAGGTAGACATTTTGCGAAATACATACATGGCTCTCAATTGTGATGGGGGCAAGGTTATCAATCCAGGTATCTTCTCCTAGCCACACATGATCGCCAATGGTCAGCCGCCAGGGAAACTTAACTCGAACTCCGGGCTTAATACGCCCTCCTTGACCAATTTGGGCACCAAAACAGCGCAAAATCCACACTTTGAATGCCGACATGGGCAACCAATAGCTCTGTACCAAAGGTGAGCCGATAAAGTACCACAATATCTGTTTCCAGTGCGGTGCGCCCGGTGTGTAGGAGCGAACGGTGTAGCTGTCGAGTTGCATCATGGTAGGGGCAAGTGGAGTGGGGAATAGAAAGCGATCGCACTCCTCTCTGTGGTGCGTTCGCAAGTGAGGTAACTGAATAAACTAAGCAGTACTACAAAAAATATTAAGCCGGAATGAGTTAGATGTTAGTTATAACTCATTACTCCAACTTCCAAACCAATAGAACTTACTTAGGAATGGAAATTAGATAACATCAAATTTTGTAGGCGTACGACACAGCTGAAGTAGTGCAATAGTCTGGGATTCGACTTCGCTCACCCCTCCAGGATCGGGTGCTGAGCGAAGTCGAAGCACCATCCCAAGCTAATACACCATTTTAGCTCTGTCATACCACTACGCAAGAATTGTAGGTTACTCAATCCACAATTCTTAGGCAATTAGGCTTTCTCTGCCTCTTCCTCCTGCTTTTTCTTACGGAGGAGTGCCGCACTCATGCCAAGTGCTGCGGGTATTAACGCTGGAGTAGGAACGGGTGTTGGGGTTCCCCGCCCAGTTCCACTAGTTTGCTGCTTGCCATCAATGATGACACCTTGAATACTTTGGTAACGAACACCAAAATTGTTCAAAGTGAGAGAATTAACGGTTTGATTGTTGCTATTGAGGGCAAGAACAAGATTAAACGTACCACTGCTGTTGTTGAACACGCCGCCGCTAGCACCTCCTTGGCAAGTAGGTCCACTTGTAAAGCATACCTCAATGTTTCCGAAACCATTTGGGAGCGAACCGCCTCTGTCGTTCGTAAATAGTCCAGACACACGAGTTCGCCCAGACAAAGCTCCAGAATCATTACCAACACCGTTCAACGTGAAATTTGGTACATCAAAACCCAGAGCGGAAGTTCTAGAGGTAATTGAGGAAATATTCTTTAACAGCACGGTGAAGGCTGCTTCAGTACGAGTTCCTACAGTCGTAAACCCATTAAATGTAAAGGTAGCTTGAGATGTCAATCCAGGAATGTTGGTCTTTTCTACATTGCCGTCAAAGTTAACAAGGAAAGATTGACCAGCATCCACAGAATCAATGGTTACATTGCTACCATTAAAGCTCAATGCTTGGGCTGGAGCAGATTGCAAAAAGGAAGTGACGGTCAAGGTGCCAAGAGCAAGTACACCAGTTAGAAGGTGTTTTTTCATAGTTTTCCTACAAGAAATATACGGTGAACGAATGACGCGATCGCCCCAATCAACTAAAACGACAATCGTTAAGTTAAAAACTCAATCTTCAAGTTAAAAACTCAATCTTCTGAATGCCGTAAATTTAGAAGAATCTGGATACCTAGAAACAGGTTAGCTGTAGCGATCGCACCCGAAACTAGTAATGCACAGTATCTATCTACCATTTCTAGAAGATCAGGCAACAAGAGGCAAGTAGCGCTGAGGTTCTAGTGGTACCAGTGGACTCATTTAGTAAAATAAATCATATTTAATTCTGTGTATATACTGAAATGTCAAGTTCATTTATACTTCACATCTCAGCAGGAACATCAGAAATTCTCTTTATTTATAGTGCTAGTGCAGGGTAGCGGAAATGGAACAGCCCCATGTGAACAAAATGTTTGCAGTACGAGCGAAACACTCAACTAAAAACACTCACACTAAGCCTACTGCCGACTGGAAATCCGTTCCCAAAAGGTTGCCCCCGTTCGTCTAGTGACAATCCACAGGAGCGATCGCCCTACATCTCGCACAATGCGAATTGATGACTCCTGAGGTCGAGTGGATGGAACTGCAATTGGAGTGAATGTGATTCCCTGACTGCCCAGCACAACCGTTGCGATCGCCCTTGCTCTGGGCATATGAAAATCGGATGTGACTAAATAGACGTGGTGAATTTGGTGTTGCTTAAAGTCTGAAACCAGTGTTGTAAAGTTTGTAACCGTGTCTACTGCACGGTAATCCAGGTGTACTCGATTATCTGAGACACCTGCTGCTCGAAAAATTACCTGCGCGTCCTGAGGAGTTTCACCCGTCGAAACCCAAACCTCTAAGAATGGGTGGTATCTGGCCAGTTGAGCCGCTGCTTCCTCACGAGCAGGGTTGCCGCCTAGTGTCAGAATGGCTTGGGGATGGGGAGCCTTATGAGTGGCGATCGCTAGTCGAAGTGGAATGATGAGCAACACACTTAACAGAAATCCCACTAGAGCAGCGACCGCCCACCCCAACAACTTCAACCGCAATTTTTTTACAGAAAATATTCTAGCGATAGTCACTTCCCCTATGTTGTTACGCAAGGTATTGCTAGATCTTTTTTCGCTACACACAGCATCACCAGAGCGCCCTCAACTGAATCAGGATCGCGACCGCTCAGCCTTTGTGCCAGTCCAACATTCCACGCCTGCTTACCGCGTTCACTCTGCAAAACTTCAGCGCCAACATTCAGGTTATGTGGATACAAGTTGACCTCAAATCCCATTGGTTCTAAGATTTCTCGGAAAAAAGTTTCAGTTACGCCATCTCCCGGCATGTGATGGACTTCAGTTGCTTGGCACCAGTGCTGCTCCTCGCCCGTAGTGTGTCCTCCACGCTTCAAGAAACGGTAAATCGGTAAGCGCAGATTCCAGATGGCGTGAGCGATCCAGTTGTTGCACCACATGGTCTGCTGCAAATCTTGATCAGTGACAAGCAAACCACCTGGACGCACCAAACGCGCCGCTTCAGCCAACATTCTTGGCATGTCGTCACAGTGATGTAAGGCAGCGTTGAGGACGACTAAATCGGCAAAGCCTGACTTTAAGGGTAATTTTTGGGCATCTGCGAGAATTGGAACGTAGCCCAACTCCTGGGCGATCGCCAGTCCTCCCCGTGAGACATCAACCCCCAGCAGCAGCTTTGGTACACCCACGCGATCGCGCAGTGATGCATAAACATTTCCGGGCGCACAGCCAATATCAACGACGATTTTGTCCTGCCAACTGCCCGTGACAGCAAACCAGCGTTCCTGAAACTTTTGGTCTCGATGAACCACCGCTAGGTAGTTTCTTGCCCACACGGGATGACCGAAATAGTAGCTGTTGGCGATGAGGCTATGAGAAGAATTTTGAATGGGAAAAGATAAAATATTATCCTTCCACCTTGCCATCTTGAGATAATCTGGCGAAATGTATGCTGCTGCTGGTGTTGACATTTGATCAAACATTTGAGTTATATGTCCAGGCAAGGCCGTCTCTTCTGCTTTGCAATCGTTTCGTAAGCCGGAATTAGATTTTGAGCAATGGTGCACCAGGAATATTGGGACTTGGCAAAATCGCGTCCTCGTTCGCCCAGTTCTTGACGCAGTTTCGGACTAGTTATGAGTTGGGCGATCGCCTCTCCCAAAGGTTTTTCCGCACCTTCAACCACCAGTCCTGCTTCTGCCGTTGCAACATCAGAAGCAATTTGAATACCGGGAGTGATAACCACAGGTAAACCACAAATTAGAGCTTCCGCAACCGCGATACCGAAATTCTCCGAATAGGAAGGCAATACAAACAAATCAGATCCCTGGAGTAGCCGATCTTTTTCTGCACCAAGGACTAATCCTGTAAATGAAACATTGTCCGTCAAACCCAGAGAGGCAGTTGACTGTTTTAACTGCTGGACGTAATCCGGTTCACCTGTACCTGCAATTAATAGATGAAACTGATAATTTTGCTGTTTCAACTGGTGCAAAGTTTGCAGCAATAACTCAGGTCGCTTTTTGTAATGCAAACGTGATAAAAACAGAATGACTGGAGTATCTGTTGAAATCTGATACTGTGCGCGTAGCTGCGATCGCGCTTCCGGGTTTGGGGCAGGAGCATGAACGCCCAGAGGAAGAGTAACGGTTGGAGCTTTAATGCCAAAGTGACGAACTTCTGCGGCTTCCTGATGTGTAGTGCAGTGAATCGCGGCAGCTGCATTGAGGTTATGCCGTTCAATTAAAGTGGAATAAAGCTGCTTTTTCAAACGACTCTGAGCCAGTGCCCAAGGCGTGAGCTGCCCCATTACCCGGACTGTGTAGGGAGTCCGGTGCCAACGGGCGATCGCCGCAGCACAGGTCGGTGCATAGGAAAACAGATAATGATTATCCAGTACGTTATAGTTAGGAATATGTTTCCAGCACCAATCCGTTAATGCCTTGGAGAAGATGAATTCCTTCAACGCAGGTGGATTGAAGGGTAAAAACCAGACGGGTACAGAATCCGAAGAATCAGAGCCAAACGTATAATCCACTCGCTGATTGAGTGGCACGTCTAATGGGTGGGGATGGTCAAAGTTAGTAGTTGCAATTTCTGCATCTACTCCCAAATCTCGCAGCGATTTCACTAGATTTAAAGCAACTTGAGGTGGTCCCCCTAATGCTGGACTGAGACCGGGGATGACGTGCAATATTTTCATGACAGGCTAGCGATCGGAAGTGAAATTGCGAAAAACGATCAAAGCAATGACGGGTAAGATAGCGGTCGTTAACCAAAACATACTTCGCATGGTGATTCCTGCCGCAAAGAATCCTAGCGCATACACAACCAAAGCGTAGTCAGACTGCTCGCGCATCGCCATCCGATTCCACCAGGCTGCTAATGCTCCAAAAAATAGAGACATGGCAAGTGCTCCCAGCCACCCCCCCATCATGTAGCTTTCACCCAAGTAGGTTGTAGCGACCGTCCAACCTTCTGCTCCTACAATTTCTTCAATGCTGATGCTCAAACCTTCAGGTTTAGCAGGGAATAATGCCCTTGGCACAGGTTTAATTGCAGCAACATAAAGCACTTCAAGTCCCAAAAAAGGGTGATTGGCAGGCATAGCCTTTATAAGAGGTGCAATTGACGATAAGTTGTAGTCAACTGCTAGGGTTTCTCGTGTCTCTCCGCTTGCATAAACCTGCTTGGTGATATAGTTGCGAAGCCCTATCGTTCTGAACTCCAACATGTGGTAAGAGCCATAAACTGCGATAAAACCTGCCAGTAGGATTGGAATGACTGTATTTCTAAAATTGTTACGAGGGAGCGTGAGCAGATAGCTCATAACAAATGTTGAAATATGGGCAATGAAAATGTTGCGCGTTCCACCTGCAAAGGCTTGAAACATGACAAGCGTAAAGATGCTGCCTATGATCAGCAGTTGCCAGAGTGGAAACATTTGACGGCGGTTCCAGACAACGGCTGTCAGGGGGGGAATAGCATAGGAAAGCAGATTCAACTCAATAATCAGGCTACTCCATCCACCTAATCGATCGCGTCCCCAAGGTTCTGAGAAGCGAGGCCCTAGCATCCCTTCAATTAAAGCAACAGGATCGAACTGAACTGACATCAGCATATACAGATATGCAAGAAACCCTGCCAGGAGCAAACCCCAAAAGAGAGTAGAATTTGTTATTTCTTCAAGATTTAACCAGCGCGATCGCACAGGAGTCGGAGCAACCAAATGTCGTCCAATGATTAGTCCTACTATTCCTATGAACACTAGGTTTAGGGCATTAGCAGTTCCAGTCGTGTCAACCATGTTGTTGAACTCCTCTTGGGGAAAGAGAAATTCAGCCAGAGTTAAAGCGTATAGCCCCAGCAAACAGAGCAGATCTGTTCGAAATAAGTTACGTAGACCTTTACGACTGTCAAAGAAAACGCTAATTAGAAAGGCAACACCAACTGCGATCGCCGCTACTCGCGCCATTGTTGAAGGCGTTTCCTCAGCAGGATAAAGGTTATATCCCAATACGACCCCAAACAGCAGGCAAACCGTGCCCGCAATTGATGGGGAAGGTGGGGTATACATCCGGAAATCACTGATAGACCCAGCCTCTTCAGCTTCATCTGACCATGCGATCGCTTGCCAATCTTGATGATTGTTTGTCATTGTTTTACGGTAGATAGGCTCAGTTGTTGATGAGTGCTGACAGCAGCTTCCATTAGTTGAACCAGTTCTTCGGCTTTCACATCCCAGGTAAGATGTTGTTGGATCAATCGCTGGGCATTTTGTCCCATCTGAATCCGCTGCGCTTCATTGCTTAAAATTCGATCGAGTGCATTCGCAGTTGCCTCAACTGATCTAGGTGGAACGGTGTAACCGTGAACTCTATCTTGCAGTACATCTGTGATGCCACCATCGTTACAGCAAATTACGGGTTTTCCGGCTGCCATTGCTTCTAGGTAAACGGTTGCAAAGGGTTCATCCCATCCCACTAGGGCAAAACAGTCCGCCCAAACCATTTCTTGCAGCACCTCGGAATGGGGCTTACGTCCTACCATTTGAACCTGATTACTTAGATTCAATTCAGCGATCGTTGCTTGAATCACTGCTTCGTCCGGTCCGGAACCCACAATTCGCAAAATTGCATCAGGATGGTGTGAGCTAACTTGGCGAAACGCTCTCACTAAAATTGGAATCCCTTTTCGTTCAGCGAACAGCGCACAACAGAGAATAACTTTCTTATGCTTCAACTCTAATGGACGGTTCTGCTGAAACAGGCGATCGGGTAGAGGATCAACTCCATTGTGAAGAGTTTGAATGCGAGTTTTGGGAAATAGCTGATTCAGGTCATTCTTCATTCGGTTGGACACTGCCAGCATTGCCCAGGATTGATCTGCGACACGTTGCATCGCTGCTTTGCGAAATGGCAAGTGATGACAGTCTGTAATTTCATTAAAGTCGTGATCCAGTGTGAGCAGGGGTTTTTGGAGAGCTGAGGGAAGCTGGGTTAACATCCAGCCATTAGGCAGGGCGTGATGGCAAAAAATCACATCCGGTCGAAAGTCTTCCATAAGGAAAAGGAAGTTTTGCTGTGCCGACCACCACGCCATTTTTAAGTAGGGTTCAGAATGAGTGTACATCCAGGATTTGACAGGCGGCACAGGGTAATAGAGCCAGCGGGGATAACGCACCCGAACACCGCCCTGCCAAATAAACTCATTTGGGCAATCAGCATAGGCTTTTGCTCCCGCAGTTCTCGCTAAAACTTTAGGAACCCAAGAGGTGAACGACACGACTAATAGCTCAACATCCTGACGGGCGATCGCCTGTGCTTGAGTTAATGCCCACGTTCCCATGAGTGAATTGTCAGGTTTGGGAAAGTAGGAAGCGAGAAATAAAATCCGAAGGCGGCGGGAAGTCATGTAAGAAAAGTTACCGAGTAAGCGGCTCTAAGTCCCTTTTCTATCGGTAAGGGTCAAATCCGTAACTTTTTGAAAAACTTCAACCCAACGTTTTGCCCCAGCCTCCGGTGTCCAGGCTGCTGATTTGGCAAGTGATGCTCGACTGGCTTTGGCAATTGCCTCCGAATCACAAACGTACTGCGCCAAGGCATTATATAGAGCACTCACATCGCCCGCAGGCACGATCGCTCCATTCACTCTTGGATCAACCAAATCCTCAGCCGCACCAACCGCATCTGAGCAAATAATTGGCAGTCCAGCCCCTAATGCTTGGTTGACGACTACGCCCCAACCGTCATACCGGCTTGGCAGCACAAACAAATCAGCTTGCTCAAAAAATTGAGGTAAATACTCTGGATCATGAAAGCCTGCGTATTCAATATGTTGTTTTGCTTGAGGGGAGAGCGATCGCATCATTTCTGGCAGTTCTGCCTCACGTCCAACCAACAGCAGCCGCACATTGACTCCTGTTCCTAGGAGGCGATCGAACGCTTGCAGCAACAGATCTACACCTTTACGCTCAATCATTTGTCCGCAAAATAGAATTGTCACTGGCTCACGCGGACGTTGAACCGTTACTTGAAAATCTGAAAGGCTGCAGTAGTAGGGAATATTAAAAATAGGATGATGTGGAAATCGCTGTTGATAATCCTGTTCCGCGCGTGAACCGATTGCCACAATTGCCCAACACCGCTTTAATGCCTGAGCTAAAACCTTTTGCAATTTGCTTTTGATGCCACTTGAAGCCGCAACAATTTTCTCACCCCAAAAGATACAGGGAACTCGACCTGCATGAAGCCACAGTAAAAGCTGCGAAGTTGAATTTTGGTAGCCGTTGAGAATTACAACATCAACATCCTGTAAGTTAGGCAAATGCCAGTTGAGATGAAACCGAGACAATCCCCAAGCCAAAAACAGCCCAGGCAAAACCTTTTCGTAAGATTGTAATGCCTTCTGCGACCAGGGAGAATCTGCACATTCTGCCTCCAAATAATAGACTTGCAGATTAACCTCTGGGTGTTGTGACAACGCATAGAACAAATCCCTCTGGTAAGGTGAGGGAACAATTGAGTAAAAAACGATATTAAGTGGGCGTAAATTAACTTCTTCCATTGCTGCCAAAAATCATTTAGAAATTAAATAGCGGTTTTACTCAGGTCAAGGCTTGAAGTTGCTCTGCAAGTTTTGATAAGCCAAAAACAGTTTGAGAATGGCACGATTGGGACAGCTTTAAGAGCAATTGCGGCTGTTCTACAAAACTCTGGAGTAGGATGGCGATCGCCCCTCCCGTCACTTCCGGTAAAACCTTTCCATTAATGCCATCTATGACTACTTCTCCACAAAATTTTGAAACAATCAGGGGAAGTTTCCAGGCTTGTGCTTCAAGTTGTGTCAAGCCAAATCCGTCCGAAAGGGTAGGAAACAAAAAGACATCAGCCTGCTGATAGTACTTCACCGTTTCGCTGCGAGAAACAGCCCCAATCCAGCGAATATTGTGACTGCATGTGTCCGTTGAAGTGACCTCTGATCGACCTACAATCCAAAATTCAATCGGCTTATCTTGCAGCAGTTTTGCTGCTTCCAAAAGTGCCGCTGCCCCTTTTCTTAAAATCACCTGCCCTAGAAACAAAACCCGTAGAGGACGTTGTTGGGAGAAGCGGTCGGGATAGGTTCGTTGAAAGTTCTTTGCTACACTTTGTGGTGTATAAACCAACGGTACAACCTCAATTTTTTGCTCATCAATTCCTACTTGCTGAAGAGCTTGCTTTGACCAATTTGAGTTAACTAAAATGCAATCGCTCAATGTACATTCTGTTTGCCAATCTTCCCAATATTTAGGCGGAACGGGCTGCCAACTTGAAGCAAGATTAGGATGTTTTTGATGTTCTGCTAAAACAATTTTTTCTTCAAAAATACCTGGATCGATCTGTCCTAAAACTGTCATCCAGCCTTTAGATTTGGCGTAGCACAATATATCAAGAGCAGCGTAGCTATAGGTAAATAAAACAGGCGGAGTTTTGAAAGGACGACGAGATTGAATTGCTTCCAAATGTCGAATTACCTGTTTCTGAAACCAGCGATTTCGGGCAATCATGCGCTCCCAATCCCCAGTTTTGCGAACTCGGTGACTCACTTCAAACCGAAGCAGTGAACCCGTAAATGATGCAACAGGAGCCGCCACTAAGTCTGGATAGAAGCGCTCTTGTAGCGACTTCAATAACGGATTTGGAAATGAGTTTAGGAGCGATTGCGGCTTAACCCAGGCATCGGTGATCAGGAGAGAGAGGTTGCCAGCTTGATAAAGCGATCGCGCGATCGCATAGTGTTCTCGTGCGCCAAGCTGGCAGCAAATCCAGGATGGATGTTTCATAGCACTTCCAGAGTGGGAATATCGGAAGTTCCACCGCGACGCAACCGCAGGTAAGACAATAGCGATTGAGAGGAAACGGTTTGGCGATGGTGGTGCTGTTGCCGAATCAATCCAGGAATTGAAAATAAACCTGTCATAATTCCGTTCCACCGCTGATGTCGCATTAACCAGGAAATGCGGCTAAGACACTGCATTCCACCCAACCACCACAAAGTGGCAGGATATCTGAGATACGCCAACAGCGCTTGGTTGGCGATACTAGCTGCTGTGATTTTAGGATTGCTGTGGTGTTCTAGCTTTGTGTCATGAAACACTCTCAGCCACGGACTTTGCAGAACCCCCCAACCTAAATGATGTAATCGAAGTGACAGATCAGTTTCCTCCATTCCATAAGCAACAGGAAGCTGTACATATCCTTTGGTCTGCAAGAAAACATCTCTGCGATAAGCACAGCCGCATCCTACAAAATCTGCGACCCAGGTTGCAGTGTACTCATCAGGAGTAACGGTTTCATTCTGATGAAAAATAGCAGAACCAATCACGGCCGCTTTTGGAAAGATTTCAAATAACTGAAGCAACCGAGCAAAATAATCTGGATCAATCGGATAAGAATCATCATCAAAGCTAGCAACAATGGGATTTCTGGCACGGGCAATCGACTTATTTCGCCCTCCTCCAGGTCCAACCTGAGTTGCACTTTGTATAACTTTAACACTTTGGAATTTGCTGCTATGAAGCACTACTTGGGTAGCCGTATCATTAGCATCAACATGGACAATGATTTCTTCAGGCTGTGGATCGCACTCTAGAATTTTATTAATAGCCTTCAGAAGTTGCTTAGAACGATTGTATGTTGGTATTACAGCGGTAACTTCGCAAGTGTTCATTTTCAATAATGATAATTCTACTCAGTCAGTAGTTACTCAGCGTATCTTTGTACTGATTTTCATACTAGGTTTCTCCACTGAAACATATAGTATGTGTGCTGATAATGTACTTACAGCAAAAGCAATTATGAATAACAAAAAGGATAAAAGTCCCGAGTCGTAATTTGCTCGACATCCAATATTAATTAATCTCATACCTGTTACTAAATGAATCAGATATAAACTGTAGGAGATTTTTCCAAAATACTGAAGCCAGGCAAAGTTGAGCCAATTATAAAGTTGTTTATACTGAGCAGCAAAATAGATAGAATACGCCGTTGTCAACGCTGCGATGAGTTCTAGCTGTTAAGAAGGAAAAAGAGTAACCCCAACTACCACTGTATATATCCAAAGCCAGATAGAGTTAATTTTGCCTTCAAAAACCCAACATACTATTGCTCCCAACAAAAATATATACCATTCAGAAAGGAAAACTTCTCCAGCAGGAGCTTGATAGGTCAGTGAAATTGATAGCAATCCAAATGGCGCAAAAACGCCTAGCAAAATTGTTGAGCGTTTCAAATTAATTGTTTTTTTGAGCTATTAAGTGAGTAACACTAGTAAAGTGGCAAAAAGAAAGTAAAATCGAACCTCAAAACAAAGTGTCCAAAACACTGGAACAATTTGTTCGTATTTAAATAGATTCTGCAAATAAAAGAGATGAGCAACAACTTCTTCTAAATTTGGAATTGGAGCAATTCGATCAGTTATGACAAAATTAGAAGTTAAATTTATAATAACTGTTAGAAAGATTGTGACCCAGTAAGAAGGGGTGAGTCGAATTAAAAAGCGACAAATAAACCTTTTAAGATTTTGTGAATTGGCGGCAGTCTTTCGCAAACTATAAGCAATTACAAAACCACTAATGACGAAAAATACTTCAACGCCCAATCTTCCTTCTTCTAAAAGAAGGATAAATGGCTTTGGAAAGATTCCAGCCAAAGTCCCTCGAAGTGGACTTCCTACATAGAAGTGGTAGCTAACAACAGCAATTGCAGCTAATCCTCTCAGCCCATCTATAAACAAAAAACGAGTAGAATTCTGTTGAAGGTTTGAATTAAAAGTCACTTTTCACTTCTGCTCATAATTCATTACCATCACGGTGGCGAATCACTTTTGCAGGTACTCCTACAGCGATCGCTCTCTCTGGAATATCTTTGGTAACGACACTACCAGCTCCAATTACGGCATCATTCCCAATAGTGACTCCTTTCAAGATTGTGACGTTAGCTCCAAGCCAGACGCGATCGCTAATACAAGTTGGTTTAGAAATGAGTGGCTGTTCCAGGGGTGGTAAGTTTGCCTCCAAGCCATGATCATGGTCAGTAATGTAGCAATTGGGACCGATTGCACACTGTCGACCCACGATGATTGATAGAGATGCATCCAAAAAAGTATTGCGATTGATATAAGTCTGAGTTCCAATATAGATTTTTGGATGGGACTGAGATTCACCACTGCACAAAAGCACGACACCCTGATCAAGCGAAGCTCCCGCCTCTATTTCAATTTCATCAAAATTGCGAGGAACTTCAATTTGGCGCATCCATACATAGCCGTGAAGCTTTACGCCAAGACTGCGATAGTAGATGTTGCGCCATCGGCTATGTGCTCCTTCAATGACACGATGCATAGCAAAACCTAACAGGTGAATTACTTGACTGATTCAGCAACGGTTTTAAGCTGTCCAGATTGCCAGAGTTGGAGCAATCCTTCGGCTTTACCAATTAGAACTGATGGAAGCGATCGCCATCCCTTGAAGGTTTGCAGTAAAGCAACCAGTTCAAACAATTGCAGCACGGCTAACTTAAGGTGGTCTTTTAAAGTTTGTCGCTCCAAAACTTGGGTCATTACAAAATAACGATTTAGCAATTCCATCTTTGCTAACACATAGTGACTATTTTTATGATCTCCGGGCTGGCTATCATGAAAGATTCGCGCAGTGCGAGCATTGGCTAATTTCCACTGTTTCCCAACCGTTAGCGAGAGGGTAACGTCTTCCATCAAGGAATACCCCACAAAATTAGATGGAAATAGGGGATTAGGTAATGCAACTCGTCGGTACAGTGTGCAGGTAGTGTTGAGCCATTCTACAGGAACAATTTCCGGTAGATCGGGATCATCTTCGGGTAAAAGATTGAGGGCCGGCCCTATGCACTTCCCAGCATAGGTAGATTCGGCTTGCCCGTGCAGATATTGAAATAGGGTACGGCTGATGCGACCAGGTGGCAAGTAGCGTTGATTAGTAATCATCGCGTTAACCCCGCCCATAAGTGGATCACTTTGTAAGGCGTTCCACAAACGAGTTAAACATTCAGGTTCTAGCAGAATGTCGTCATCCATTAGCCAAATGAACTCTTGAGATACGTGAGCGAAAGCTTGGTTGCGTTGTGTAGCAGCTCCGAGCGCAGTTGCTCTGTAGTAGCGAATTTCGGTTTCTAATCCAGAAACAGACTGCTGGCAAAGTTGCTCTGTCTTGTCATCCTGTGACCCGTCAACTACAATCATCTCCATCGGTTGAGCAGACTGTTGAGCTAAGCTGTTGAGCGTTCTAGCAAATGGTTCTGCTCGATTGCGTGTGGGCACGAGTGCCGAGACGGGTAATAGAGTTGTCATAATTGAAATGACTTTGGCTGAGAATGACTTGATAAAGCTAAGAAATTAAAGAACTGTTGATACCGTAGCAGGATGAGTCAGCGATCGCTTCAATCCAGCAATTTTCTCAGCGATTGAAAACCCAAAGAATTTGTAAGTAAAGCGATAGGTTTGAGGTGCAGCGCTTCCAGAAGGTACAAAGTAGCGATCGCTGGTTTTAATAGTGGTAATAATCTTGTTTGCCCAGCGTTGATTAAAGAGCCAAATCATTCGAGCACATTCAAATCTAGCCTGGTTGATAGCGTGAAGACGTTCTGGTGTTAGTTGGTTTATGTTTCTTAGGTGCTGCTCAATTGCATCTTCGATTACCAACCGCTGACGGAATGTCTCTGATTTGTCTCGTTTACAAACCGTTGATTCGCTCCATTGCCGATAAATCGAACTTGCATCGGGACAATGTTTAAATTGTTTTCCGGCTTTTAGCAACCGCAGATATAATTCATGTTCTTGACAACAGGATTGATCTGGCTTCCATCCTCCTACATTCAGGATCGCCTGCTTCTTCCATAGGGGACTACCCGTTTGAGGGAGATACCAGCGAGCCAATAAAATCCAGGGATCGTGCGGTTCGTGAATCAGTAGAACTTCTTGCCTTGAATGATCACCGTTCCAATACTCGAAGATACTAGGGCTATAAATTACGTCGGCTTGCTGAGTTTCAGATAAGAATTGAAGCTGTTTTTCAACCTTGTTGGGTAACAAATAATCATCAGCATCCAAGTACTGCATCCATTCTCCTGTACTTAATTCAAGCAATCGGTTTCTGGTGACATTGCCACCTCGATTGGGCTGGGACTCCCAACGAATGCGATCGCCAAAACTCTTGATAATTTCTAAACTGCGATCGGTCGAGCCATCATCAACGACAATTACTTCCTTGTTAAGATAAGTCTGATCGAGGGCACTTTGAATAGCTTGAGCAATCCAGCGATCAGCATTGTAGCAGGGGATGAGAATACTAACTTTAGGATGCATGTTCACAGTGCTATTTGATAGAGTTGGGCGGTTTTCTGTCCAATCGCCCCCCAATTCAAGCGATCGCACATTTTGTTGGTGAGTTGCCCCAAAGCTTCCAAATCAATTTGAGTGCTTTCCTTAATTGCGTGCAGTAAGCCATGCTTTTCGTTAGGGTCGTATAGTAGCCGGTCTGCTGCACCAACTGTTTCAGGAATGTTGCCTAATCGGGGGGCAATCACGGGTTTACCGTAGGACATAGCTAAGACCAGGCTACTGGTCGTGAGAATGCGCTCAAATGGCAGCACTACAACATCGGCTGCACTAAAATACAGATGAATCTGATCATCTTCCACAAATATATTTTGAAGAATGATGCTTTCTGCCTCAGAAGCTTGCTCTACAAGGGTTCGACCGTAGCGATCGTCTAGAGCTTTACCCGCAATCAGCAATGTGTTGTTACTTAGAATCGTTTGGTTATCTTTCCAGGTTTGGACTAGCCGTTCAATTCCCTTGTAAGGTTTCAAAATACCTAAGTTCAAATAAATTTTGCTAGATTCAGGTAAGCCTAGTTTCTGTCGAGCTTCTATAGAGCAAATTGCCCCCTCATAAATATCGCGATAGTGCCCGATAGGAATTACTTCTACTTTTGAGGAAGAGAATTTGTACTGTTGAGTAACTTCATATACAGCACTCGTATGATGTACGATAACGCGATTGACCCGGTTTGCTAACATTCGTTGTGTCCAAAGCTCTAGACGAGGAAATTTAGAGCTGTGAGAGACAAGATTGTGAACAGTCCAAACGACTTTAACACCAGATAGTTGGGTCAATGTAATATCGACTAAGAATTTGATGCAATAGATAAATTTAACAAAGATATTGTTGCCTTTGATGTAGGGATCGATCCAGTGTAAATGCAAAATTTTAGTTGATTCAGGAAGGTTTTTGATTGCTCTATAAATTGGCAATACACGGCGATATCCTACAGGAAATTTAACGGTGACTCCTTCCTGCTGCAATGCATTAGATAAGAGGGTCTGGTAAGGATTATCAATTCGATAATCCGGCATCATGAGAACTTGCATATTGTAAGGAAGCAAATGATGATGGATCAAGCACTTAAATGTTTGAGAAAACCAGCCTTTGTTAAATGTCGAATTCCTTCGCCATACATTAGGTGTCGAATTCTGCCAACATAGTGACGACTGGGCGCACCGTTGATGTCGCCTTCAAGATGCACATCATATTCAGGCGGCAATAGCTCGGTTCCAAAACGACAGCTACACAAGGTATATAGCGTTTGTTCAATTCGCCAGAAATGACCCAGAATATTGGGTAAGGCTAAAAATTCTTCAATCCAATTGAAGTTGAGCGAGGCTTTATGAATTAATCCTAAGCCGGAGTTAAATCGCTCGATCATCTCAAACCCAAACTTCTGCTGAACGATCGCCGGATCAACGGTATAAGCACTCTCAACATCGCCATTGACACTATTGAGCCGATAGTTAGAATCCTCAATCTGCTGGAGTAATGCTGTCGGTTCTGCAAAAAAGAGAACGTCGCTGTCGAGCAATAACATGCGATCGCTCTCCAGATAAGCCGCAAAGTCAAACACCTTAGGGGAGAGATGATTCGTTTTACGAAACTCCAAACAGCGAGGATAATTCGCTAACTTAGCAAATACATGCTGATCGGCAGTGGGGCGCTCAATAATTCGGGCATTAGGAAAGTGGTGCTGTAGAGTAACGCGATTCTCTGTGGTAAGAGTCCCGTCATCATGAATGCAGAGGGCGTAGTGGCGACCTGAATAGTAATAGAAAGTTTTGAGTGCCCAAATTAGATTCAGCCAGTCTAGCTCGTAGGTGAGGACGTGAATTTCACATGAGTAATCGAGGGTGTGAGCGATCGGTTTTGTGTTGAGGATGCGAGGACGAACAGTATCGCGGAAATGGGCTGTCTGCCAACCGTGTTCGTACTTTTGTTGAAATTTGAGAACCAGGGAGCCGATCGACATAAGCTTTATCGTGAGTTGACTAACTGGGTAATAAGCGAGAGAAATACTGAGTAGCACGTTCTCGAAACCCTGAAACCAGGAGAATTTTTGGGTGCTGAATGAGCGTAAGAGCAGATTTTAGCCAACGTAGAACTTTGCGATCGCCACTCTGCACCGAGCGCTCAATCTGCTTCATAAGTACAGCTTGATATAACCATTGACCCTGTAGCCTCAAACGGTGTCTCAGAGGTAATGCAGTTTGATGACTCCATAGCCAAGGTTGCACAACCTGCAATAACTCTTCAGCAACTGCCTCACTATGGTTAGATTTTTGAGTGGTAGTGAAGCGAAAACAGGTCAATTCAGAATCTAGACAACCAACTACCCCACCCGCTTGTAGTATTCTGCACCAGTATTCATAGTCCATCACATAGTGTAAGTCCTCACAGAATTGGCCGATTTGGTCAGTAATTCGCTTTGACCAGAAGACCTCCGGCTGTACAAACTGTCTCTCTTGCCACCAGACTCCCCAAAGGTCAATAATTTCTTCAAAGGATTGGATACTGCCGAGATGCTCTCCAATCTTTTCACCCTGCTCATTCACATATCGACAGCGCCCATGCAGTAAATCAGTCTTGGGAAACTGACGAAAATGTTCAGCGACTTTAAATAGGGTTCCTGGTAAGTAATAATCATCACTATTTAAATATGCCAGAATCCCTCCAGTTGCTTTGGTAATTCCTTTGTTGATGGCGTGGGTTTGACCGCGATCAGTTTCACTCACCCAGTAGGTAATACGGGATTCGTATTTTTTAATAATTTCTATGGTGTTATCAGTACTACCGCCGTCAATAATGATGTACTCCAAATTAGGATAATTCTGATCAAGAACTGATCGAATAGTTTCCTCAATAAAGTGACCTTGGTTATAGCTAGGAGTAATAATACTAATTCGAGGAAGATTGGTAGCAGAGGCGATTGATGAGTACTGCATACTTTAGAACAAAGGGTAGCGATGTCTGGTTATGAAAGATGTCTAAGTTATGAAGTAAGGTATCCTAGATGATTGACAGAAGTTAAGTTGTATTTCTGTTGAGGATGAGCTAGTGCTGTTAGAGCGAAGTAGTACGGCTCTAGTTACTAAAACTAGCTCCTGCCATGTTGTAAGCGATCGAGGTGTTTAGGAAGTGGTTAACCTTCAATCAGGTTACCTAATCAAACTTTAGGATTTTGCGAAGCATCCCCTTGATTGATACAAGCTGTTTGAAAATATATCCATCAACTCCTAAACCTTGAACAACTCGGTATCGATTGAAATCTTTTATAAGTTCTCTTGCTCGTTTATCTTGTTCTGCAAGAGGAACATACCTTTGTTTGTAGTATTGAAAACTTTCCCAAAAATATCGAAGGTTTTCTGGACTAGGATCAAAACTGTTTTTATCACAAACATCGGTTGCGGTACTACCGGCAATAATTTTCCTTTGTAAGTCTATACAAAGCTGAGCATGTGCCTTTGAAAGAAGATCTGCTACACTCATCTCCGGGTAAGCTTTTTCTAATCCCTCCATGTAGATGTTAAATGGCACTCGAAAAAGGAAGGGGAAATGAGAATCACGAGCTGCTTGATAACCCGGGCTACCTGCATAAGCTAATGCTCGGCTAACTGAACCTAAATCAAAAGTACAGATCCCTAGTTCTTCAGCTAATTCATAGCATAAAATTTTAGCTCCTGTGCCCAAAGAGATAAATACTGTGTCTACTTGATGATTAATAACTACTTGTCGAATACTTTCCTTGATCTCATCCAAACAATCCCAATAATAGCGTCCATCATTCTGAATTCTCATAAATATTGGAGCAGCGCTATCTGTCCAAAAATCTATAGCAATTTGGCGATAGCGAGGATCAAGATAAAGTTGCTCCAGCAGGAGTGATTCGGCACAAGCAAATAAACATTTTCGATTTGAGACATACTGCCCGAACTCGAAGTATGTCCATTCAAAGATCAAGTGTGATAGTTCTCCTGCTGCCTTATAAGTATGAGAAGAAAAGTTTATTTTCAGTGCAGGTAAACTCTGTTGATTGTAAGGTACTCTTTCATATAAGTCTATATAACTGCATTGCTCATATGCTTCTAAGAGTCGCTTATATTGTTCTCTTTTTAATCCATTGACACCGAAGGCTTCATCTACAGATGTTCCCTGGTTTACATAAGACCATTGCTTTATTTCCTGCCCTTGTTGTACTCGAAGCAACCATTGAAGTTCGCCATCTCCCATTCGTAAATAGCTAAACGGACGCTTCTCCTTCATTAAACGGCTGAGTTGGCTAATCGCTGAGCGCCTTTCAGAAGAGGTTTGCATCATTTCCAAGTTAGAACTCAAATAACGTTTCATTCTTCTTCTGCTGATTAAACTGTTGCTTCTTGAGTTTGTAGATTCCAGTAATAAGCGTAACGCCCCTGCTGCTTCACTAGTGCTTGGTGATTTCCGGCTTCAACGAGTCGTCCCTTTTCTAGCACCACAATTTGATCTGCTTCTACGATTGTCGATAAACGATGAGCAATCACAATCACAGTTCTATCCTGCTGAAACTCCGCTAATGCTTGCTGAATCAGCCGCTCCGACTCACTATCTAATGCACTGGTTGCCTCATCCAGGATCAAAATCTCAGGACGCTTCAAAATTGCTCTGGCGAGTGCCAACCGCTGTCGTTGACCTCCAGACAACCGATACCCTCGCTCTCCTACCGTCGTGTCATATTCATCCGGCAAATCCAGGATAAACTGGTGTGCCTGTGCTGCCTGTGCTGCTTCTACCACCTCATCAAACGTTGCTTCTGGCGCACCATAACGCAGATTTTCCAAGATGCTGGTATTGAAAACAAATGTATCTTGACTGACTACCCCAATATGCTGCCGCCAGCTTGCCTGGTTGAAGCTGTGCAAGCTCTTTCCATTCACAGTGATTTGTCCCAGACTCGGCTGGTACAGCCCAATCAATAGATCCACAATTGAAGACTTTCCAGCCCCCGACTGTCCCACTAGGGCCGTGACCTGATTTTTAGGAATTTTAAAATTCAAGTTTTGCAATGCCAGCGACTGATCGTTGGTGTAAGAAAGGCTCACCTCTTCAAAGCAAACATCTGTCTGCAATGATTCAAACCGTTCACCTCCAACCCAGGCAAACTGCTTATCGCCAGTTTCCAAAATACTGTTTAAGCGCTGCATATTGGCACTATTGTCTGCTAGTTGAGTAAATGCCCCAGCTACTCCCCGCAACCGGACAGATAACCGCTGCAACGCCAGTAGAAAGGTTACCAGCAGTGGCAAAATTGCTTCCGGCGTATTACTCATGCTATAGGCAAGTGCTGCCAGAATAGCCAGAGAGAGAATAGGCAATGTGTCCAGAATAGGTTCTGGCAAATAAAATATTTGTGCCCGTTGCTGTAGCTGAGTCTGCATATCCTGCAATACCAGCGTTATCTCATCAATAGCTCGCTCCTGAGTACCAAACGTATGCAGCAATCTCAGAGCTTGAATATTCTCTGTCATGCGCTTAGCTAGCTCTACTTGAGCAGAGTTCAATTGATGTGCCGCAGCCCGTAAACGAGGTAGTAGCTGTCGCTGAGTAATGACCATCACAATAGCCAAAGCAACCGCTACCAGAGCTAACAAAGGTGATAGGCTAACCAGAATTACTGCGTAAACAATATTGAATGTGAGACTAACAATTAAATTATTTAAGTACTGAATTTGCCTATTTACAGTCAGTGCTGCATTGTTCGCAAACATCACCAGATCGCCAATCTTGTAGTGGCTAGCGCAGGCAAAGCTAAACGACATAATTTGCTCGAACACTCGACCCGTCACTTGGGGCTGCGCTCGTGCTGACAGATACTCTGCACTCACTTTATTACCATAGTTACTTAAAGCCAAAAGAGCTTGCAATACTACTGCTGCCCCCAGCAATACCAGGAATAGGAGCTCATTAGGTAGGGATATCATCAACAGCGATCGCTCCACAACCGCAGGAAGCTGTGAATTCTGCTCTCCTTCCGAAAGTACAGAGATAGCCAGATAAATTACCCCTAACGTACTGCCTTCCAAAACAGCACTGAATAAATTGGTTGATAGGTTGAATCCTAATAACAACCAGTTTCGATAGGCAGTCGCCACAATCAAGCGACAGGCAGGGGTATTCAAAGCTGCTCTGAGCCGTTTTACGGTGCTAATCGGCATGAGGTTAAATCGTAAAGTTAAAGTCTTTGATTCGATTATGGCGAAGCATTCGGGATTGTTTGCGGGTGAACTCGCTGACCGAGGGATTGCCGTTGGGGTGGATTACGCCTGTGACCTGCTGCCAGAGTTCCTGGGGGGCAATCGCCAAATGATAGGTCGTTACCTGCGAGGAATTGTCTCTTTCTTGTTTGCGGACATGATACCAACGAGTCTCCTGACATTCTGCACACCAAAACGCTTCTAGCCACTCACCTGGCAGCATCACGGCTGACTGATCCGCTACTAGCATGAGAGCGTTACGACGGCTGATGCCTCGCTGCTGAAGCTGCCCTGCTCGGTCTGCAAACAAAGAATATTTTTGGCTCACACTATCCAGCACACACTCGTGAGTCGGGCAGAAGATTGCCCGCCGCTTCGATCGCTTCCGATTTCGGTCACACCTTTTCTGCAATTCGGCCTCCCCTCGATCAACAAAGAACATTAGAAGGTTACGGTGGAGGGACTGAGATCAAATGACCATCGAAGCCCAACTCCTGCAATCAAGTCTTGCGTCATTTAGTTGTAGGAAATCAGGTGTTTTAGCTTGAATTTGATCATCAGCTAGCAGGTTTGTAGCCTATCTTGATTTCCGTAAAAACTGCTGATCAAACTCATCAAAATGCAGCCCTTTTACTTATCCAAATACTATTACAGTGAATTTGTGAGACATCAAGAACTTTTTCCCAGTTTTCCAAAAAATTTACGAGATTCTTTTGAACACCTTTGTTCAAAAACTGCGCTGTAACAGGTCAACCAGAAGATTTTTATGTGCGGTGTCTAAGTCACCAAAAACAAAAGGTAGTGCATTTATGTAAAGGGCAGAGAAAAAAGCGTAGTTCTGGAAGCCTTGCTGGGAAAAACCTCTAGAAAATGCGATTATTCTCTATCCTTTAAGAAATAGGACTACTAAACAAAACTCGTCCTTCCTTAAAGCTATTTGCTCTCAAGCCAATTACTTTCAAATTAACTATTAAATTGATTGCTCAAAAATTAGTCAATGTGAACGACTTAAAGCACGATTTTTACGAATTGCCATGACGACGTAATAGTAGATTGTGAAAATTGTTCCGGCAAAGATTTGCCCGCCCCAAGGACCGTGCCAGAAGTCAAACGCGCCCTTGCCCCAATAAGCTTCTGAAAGTGCCAGCAGCATAATTCGAGGAATATTGGCGATGAGTGCCAGAGCAATTCCAATAACCACCATGAGAGTGACTTTGGCAATCGATTCTCGAATGGCTAATCCGACTACAAGGCTTGCGATCGCCATCACAGTTGCCATATCAAAACCGCTGCATCCCCAGTTGACTTCAACGGCTCCTCCAGGGAGTGCAATGGAGACTGGATTAATCTGCACAGCAGGTTGACCCATCGCTTTTAAGCCAATTGTGCCGCTCCATGCCATTAACCTTTCTAACATCTGAGGTGGAGTAAAAGTCTGCCAGAGCGTCACTCCAACCGCAGTGGGTTCTGGAAAAAGTCCCAGCACAATCAGGAAAGTGGGAATGGGGTAACGTCCAAACACTGTGGCTCCCCAAGAACTTAGGGCAATGCCTGCAAACGCTTGGAGCCATACAACCCGCTGAATCCAGAGGGTTGAGAAGCCCAGGGGCAACAGCAGTAGGCTGATTCCGATGAGGAAATAACCTAATGTGCGATCGCCCTCATTCACCTCCAGACCTGCTAACTCTTGCCGCTGCTGCCACAGGCGATGAAGCCCCAGCACCAGGGCGGCAGCAGTAAAAATTGCGCCACCGCCGTGTAGTGTCCCTACTACCAGTTTGGTTAACCAGAGGGGCAGGTAGCAGGCACCAACAAACAAGCCCAGCGTCACCATGCGGCTATGAAAGGTTTCCAGGCTTTTGTACAGCCAAAATTCCGCAGTGTGTAGGGTCTTCCCTTTCATAATCAATTACCGTTGGCGTGTGGACAATCCATAGCGACCCAGCCCGATTAGCCCTAGCCCGACTGCAACTAAGTTAATCACATTAGTGATTCCTGTTTTTAGCACGGTTGTTTGGGCAGCTTGCTTGGCGATCGTTGCCTGTCCTGAAAGGGTTTGAGACGCTTGCTGCAAATCTTCTAACGTAATGTTTTCCCCTAGTGCTGCGGGATTTGATTGAGCATTGCGAATCTCGTTTTGAACCTGAGTTTCTTGAGCGCTGATGTTGTTCAGGGCTACCTGTCGCAAACTGAGTGTGTCTTTGACTACTAGCAAACAGGTGATGAGATAAATTCCGCCTAGAAACAGGCAAAACAGTGAAAGCTGTCGCAGCCAGCGACGGCTGTCTAGGCTACCTGTAATGGTGAGTGCCGCTCCAATTAATAAGACTAGGCTGCGATCGCCAAACTGCTGCAAGAAACCAATTCGCCATGCTGCATCACCAATTTGAGGCGGCAAAAACAGCACTAGCATATTCAACCCAAAGCCAAACAAACAAACCAAACCCACAATTTGACAAATGCCTCTCGTCCGCTCAGGACGAGAGGCACCAGAACCAGACATGGAAGCAGGAATAGAAGTCATAGAAAATACCAGAGGTAAAAGTAACCCAGAAATGGAAATGAAGTAGGAGCAGATTTTGCCAGAGTTTCATGTGGAACTGACGCATCGTCGGTGGAACAAAGAGCCTTAACCTAATGTCACTGATTTAAGGAGTTAGATCTTCCGCTCAAGTCCCTTTGTCCATGAACTTGGGGGCTGAGATGTGTGACTTGTTTAAGAAGTCGCACATCTCAGCATTAGTTTTTTGGACTCGTGCCAAATCTGCTCTTACAAAAGCTTGCTAGAAATCCCTGAGTAGATGTTTGAAAAGCAGTCAATGATAGTATGCATTGTATCTTTTCAAACATCTAGTTCAGAATCAGGATGATAAGGAAAGAGCGATTGCAGCATTAAGCCTTTGCTTCAGCCGTCTCGTTCTCGTCCTGCTCACCCTTGCGCTTCCGCAGCATTGCTGCACCGAAGCCAATAGCAGCAGGCACTAAGGCTGGAGTAGGAACTTTTTGAACATCAGTGATGTTTAGACCGAAAGAGGCTGAAGATGAATTTCCACTGATAAAGGTTTGATTTGCAGAAAAGTCACCTGTCACTCTAGCAAAATCAGTACCGTCAAGTCCTTCGATTATTGCAGAAAAGATAACATTGATGGTGGAAGTAGACTCGATAGGACCAACTTGCAGGATGTTATGGATTACTTGGTCTCCTTTAAGTAGAGTGAGTCGGGCAGCTTGGTTATTAAACGTAAAATTGGACAGGAATCCTACAGTCTGATCGTAGTTGGCATTGTAGCCTGAGATTGAAGAGCCAGCCTTGAGATTTAACGAGTTGACAAGGAGGCTGGAGACATTCGTGAATCCTTGAGTTGGAGTGTCATTGTTAGCAAACTCATTGACTACAGTGAGAGTAGTGGGTAGTGCCAGCCGAGGGTTGTAGTTGACATTGCCACCTACAGTTAAAGCTTGAGCCGGTGCGCTGGTCATCATGGTGGCAGTAGTTGCAATAGCTGCGATCGCTGCGCCTAGTTTAATTGCTGTGAAATTCATGATTGTTTCCTACCAAAGTGTAAAGGTGTCCGTTTGAGAAGAGTCGAACTGAACTTGGTAGGCTACCGATAGAAGAAGCAGTGGCTTAACAGCTTCTATTCAGGTGAACGAAGGGGGCTAGCGTTTAACGTTCCTTTTCCTTCGTGTCCAGGCTAACAGCGCCACAGTAGTAATTTGTGTGCGTGTCTCGGTAGCCTGGCAGAAGCACCAATCAATGTAGTAGAAGCGTTTGATCCCTGATAAACCTGAACGGAAATTATGAAGGCTAATAATTTCCTTACCTGAATTCTAGTAAAATCCGCTACTTAGTCAATCGATCGCACTGCTAATTTACTGAGACTTTACGATTGCCAGAAAAGCGTTGTTGCAACCTAAACATAGCCAGTGCGACTTGGTAGCGGAATTGTTTACGCAGCGGCGCGACGCAGCACTTTGAAGTACTGTTTGGCGATCGCCTCTGGTGTAAAAGATTGCTGCAAGTAGCTCCGACCTGCTGTGCCCATCTTCTCTGCGGTGGGGCGATCGCTCACCAGAAATCGGATGAACTGAGCTAACCCCTTACCGTCACCATTGTTAAAACTTGCACCGCAGCCTGCCTCTGACACAAGCTGATTGAGATAAGAGTGCTGCGGACAAATCACCGCTAGGGGACGACCAGAAGACAATGCTGAATAGAGTTTGCTAGGAGCAACCAGGCTTTCCATGCCTTCTGCAACGCTAACGAGTGATAAGTCACAAGCGGTTAGTGAGTAGGGCAACACGTGACGATCCTGATAGGGCAGAAACGTGAAGTTCTCTAGACCCAACTCCTGTACCTGCTGCATCAGTCCTTCTCGCTTTGCGCCTGCACCGATGCAAACAAACCGAACTGGCTCATCGTGCAAGTGAATCGCCGCTGACAAAATGGTATCAACATCGTGACAGCGTCCCATATTCCCAGAGTACAGCACTGTGAATGGCTCAACAAGCTGATGTTCTTGGGCAAACCAGTTGTCCTCTTTGGGAAGTGGTGTAATCCAGTCGGGGTTCGCCCAACTATGAATTACAGAAACTTTGTGTTCTACCTCTGGGCAAATACTGGTAACGCGGTCTTTCATCGCTGGACTCAGGACAATCACGCCTTTGGATTGCTGCCAGACCTGCCGATTGATCGCCTGCCAAACTTTTGCCAACCAATGATCTGCTGGAATCACGCCCAGTTCAATGGCAATGTCTGGATACAGATCGTAAATCAGACATACATAAGAAATGCCAAATAGCAGACTAGCTAGATAGCCGAGAATAGGTAAGAAAGGGGGTGCGCTGGTAAGTAAAACAATGTTGTTGTGACGGCGAGGGTTTAGCAAATAGAGGAAGGTGCGAATGCTAAATAGAATGCCGTTGAGCGCTTTTCCACGAATCCGATAGGGGAACAGTTGTGAGGTGCGCGATCGCTTTACCTCTACTCGTCCTAGCTTTTCAAACGCAGGCGCTTTTGTAGCTTGAAAAGCATATCCTGGTTGCCCAGTAAAGACTTCTACTTCCGCTCCCTGTCGATCAAGCTGTTTCACCAATTCCTCAATCAGTTGCCCCGTTGGGGCGTAGTCAGGGGGAAAAAATTGATTCACCACAGAAATCTTGGGGCGGTTTCTGGTTTGCACCAGTTCAGTTGTTTGGGGGCTGATGAAACCAGGTTCAACGTTAGGATTCTTCTTGAGCCAGTCGCTGATATTCATGACAATCAATTCACTTTTTGCTTGGGGGTTAGAGGTGAGCGTTTCCTTGCAAAGGCAGGAGAAAACACAGTGGCAAGATGAACCCCACGAAAAAAAATTGGCAATTTCTAGGAAATTTGTTTAGCTCTGTTGAGCGAGAGTCCAGGCACGCCAGGAGCTACAACCCAGTAACGCCGTTGCGCCAATGACTCCAAACATACCGTTAGGAATGCCAGCCAGGGCGATCGCAAGGCTGCCTGTCCACAGCGCCAGAGTGTAGATAAATATCACTGTGAATCGATGCGGTAAACCAAACTTGAGTAAACGATGGTGTAAGTGCCGCTTGTCAGCACTCATAGGTGACTGTCCATCCTTAAGCCGCCCCAAGATGACTGAGACCATATCCACAATTGGCACCGCCAGAATCAGGAATGGCAGCACAATTGCAGTGATTGCAGCACTTTTGACTAGTCCCACAATACTCATTCCAGCCAACAAAAAACCGATGAAATAGGACCCACCATCACCCATAAAAATCCGAGCGGGATTGAAATTGTGATAAAGGAATCCGATCAGGCTACCCGCCAAAGCAAACATCACCAGTGCGACTGTGTGTTGTCCGGTAAAAAGACAGACTACAGCAACACTCAATGCCGCAATGCAGGAAACACCAGAGGCGAGTCCGTCTAATCCATCAATCCAGTTAATGGCATTAACAACTCCTGTTAACCATAGAATAGTGATGGGTAAACTCAGCCAGCCTAAATGGATGAGTCCAATTCCTGGCAGCGTGATGAAATCAATTTGAACATCTGCTAGCCAAACCAAACCTGCGACACTTGTCTGCATCGCCAGACGCAGAACTGGAGACAAACTAACGAGATCATCTGCCAAGCCAATCAGGAAAAAGGCAAAACTTCCCAATAGCACCCAGACCACTTTGTTAAACAGGTCAGCAGAGACAATGCCTTGACCTGCAAAAAGCCAGACGACGCCCAGCGCAAGCAACGTACCAAAGCAGATTGAAATACCTCCTAAGCGGGCGATCGGGCGCTGATGCATCTTGCGACTTGAGGGCAAATCAAACATACGATGCTTGAGGGCAATTCGATTCACAAATGGAATGGAACTGACAACGAAGGTAGCGCTGATGACTAGGAGCATCAGCAAACAGGAGGTCAATAGCATGGCGACCTTAAGGTTCAATGAATGACAAAGGGAGGGCAGCAATTGCTTGGAGTTTGTTTTGATGCAATTGCGATCACAAATATTTGGGATTGCTTTAAAGTTGGACTTGCCAGGACAGTTCAATTGTTTGGGCTGGAGCCAGACTGAAGATATAGGAAACTGGCTCTTGCAGCAATTGAAGAGAATCGGGAACCATTTAACCGCAAAGCGAGTCAAACAAATTAGTGTGGGTTCCGCGCTGACGCAACCTGTAGTAGACAGCCTGCTTGAGCGAGACAGGATGAACTCATTGAACTAACTCATTGAACGACTGAGCAGGTTTCTAACGAGTTGTCAGGAACTAACCTGAGCATGAAATCGACATTCTAGTTAAGCCTTCTTGAATGTTCGTTTCACGGGTGATGCAATTGTTGAGATCTTGTCTTGCGGGTTACTTTATACACCTGAATCGATCGGTCGAAGCGGGATATTGGAATAGCCCCTGTCGTCAATTCAGAAAGTGGGTAGAAGTGGCGATGCACTGAATCGGGGTTCCATGTACGTAATGCTACGTACCTCTCTGTAAATATCAAAGCACTTCGGTCAGAATTTACTGCTACTTTACATCTAGTTCGTTCTTTATAAAGTTCTAGAGGCGATTCTCCATGAGAACGCCTAAACAGCCAAAGGATTCCTGAACTTCCTGCCAGTGTGTGTAGGAAGTATCAGTGTCTATTTTGTTGCTACCTACAGGTTGATCGATGCGTGTTCCTGACCTGGTTCTGCTTTCGGCAATTGCTGCTTGTCCCCCTGCTCTATTTACCTTTGCTGTAAATGCAGTAGGAGACGACAGCGTCCCTGCCCAACCTGTATTGCCTACTATCAGTACGGATCTAAAGGAGGATAGTAATCAAACCTCGGTGCCGCAATCTATTAGTGTTTCTCGTCCAGAAATGCTGAGCGACGAGCATCCTGTGCTACTGAGCGGGGCAACAGGCACTCAAAAAGCTCAAGCAACAGGGGAAGCTGACTTGGGTGTGTCTCAATTGCAGCGATTGCCCCAAATCACCAGACTACGCGGCAGGCAACCCGCTCGCGCAGCTTTCGGCCGAGCGATCGCCTTTCCACCAGTGTTACAAGCGGACATCTCTTCACCAGAACGCTTGAATCTTCCCTGGAATCGCATCATTGCCCGTTCAGCAGGGTTAGACGAGGGAACGTTTACCAATATCGGACAGGCTACAGCATCTTCAGCCGCTTCACCCTCCACACAACCGACTGAGGCACCTGCTTCAGCTAGAGTTACAAATGATTCAACGGCTGAAGCAAATAGTGATGCAAGACCTGCACCACTATTTGCTGCTTTACGGACTGTTACTTTTAGCACACGGTCAACTACCCAAAGCCGTTCAAGCCGAAACACCACAGAGTCAGCAATTCTGGCAGCGACACCTGCACAGGCTCCTCAAGCAGGGGTTAGTTCATTACCTGCCACTGCAATCAACCCATCTTATCGGTTAGGTCCAGGAGATTCGATTCAGGTGAATTTTTTCAACGTGCCTGAATATAGCGGACCACAGCAGGTTCTAGCCGATGGAACGGTAAATATGCCAGCCGTTGGCGGTGTACCTGTAACGGGGCTAACCCTGGCCGAGGCAGAAAGAGCGATCGCTGCCAGTTACAGCCGCGAACTGCGAAATATTCGCGTCACGGTAAGTTTGACCCAAGCCCGTCCTTTGCAGATTGGAGTCTCCGGAGAGGTCAGACAGCCAGGATTTTACGTGATGGCTTCAGGCGATACTCAAGCCCCCAGCGTAGCCCAAGCTATTCAAGCAGCGGGAGGTGCTACTCAGCTTGCCGATTTGCGACAAATTCAGGTCAGGCGAATTGTTCAGGGTGGCACTTCCCAGACCGTTACGGTTGATTTGTGGGCGCTGCTAGAAGAAGGGGATCAAAGCCAGAACCTGGACCTGCGCGATGGAGATACTATCGTGATTCCACCCAGCACCAGCATGACTGCGGCAGAAACAGAGCAGCTTGCCGCTTCTAACCTGGCCTCTAACGCGCCTCAATCTATCAGCATTTCAGTGGTTGGCGAAGTGGGGCGGCCCGGTGCTTACCGATTAGACAGCGCTGCAGGAAATCGTGCCACTCTCACTCAAGCGATTCAAGCAGCAGGTGGAATTACGCCCGAAGCCAATTTGCAAAATATAGAGGTGCAGCGGACAGCCCGAAATGGTACGGTTCAAACGACAAGTTTGGATCTTTGGCAGCTAGTCTTGACGGGAGACTTAAGCCAGGATTTGATCTTGCAGACGGGCGATCGCATTACCCTTGCCAAAGCAGATGCAATGACTCCCGAAGAGACGGCAAGGTTAACGAGTTCCAGCGTTGCGCCCAGTAACATTCGCGTCAACATTGCTGGGGAAGCAACCAGCCCCGGATCATTACAATTGCCTGCTAATACAACCTTGAATCAGGCGCTACTAGCTGCTGGAGGGTTCAATCGGCGGGCCCGAGACACTGTTCAACTGATTCGAATTAACCCTAACGGCACACTCACTCAGCGCAGCATTGAAGTGGACTGGGAGCGAGGTATTGATCCCGAAAATAATCCGATTCTATTTAACAACGATGTGATTCTAGTCGGCCGCTCATCGCTTGCTAGCTTTTCCGATGGGGCTTCCAACCTTCTAGAGCCGCTTTTCCGTATCCTGCCAGTATTCGATTTGTTCTAAGTCTTGTGTTGTGTTCAATCTATCTGAATCTTTCGGCATTTCCCAATCATTGACTGCTCTGTATAAAGGATGACGTCTACCATGAAAGAGTCTGAATCTCAACCACTAGCAGTTAGTCGGAATGGTCGTGTCCCACAGAATGCACTGGCCCGCAGCTCAATGATGACTCAAGTTCCAGGTACTTCCGAAGATTCGATTAATATTTGGGAAATGGCGCGGCGGCGATGGTGGGTAATCGCGGGGGTCGGCTTAATAAGTATGACCTATTTTGTAACCTCAAGCTTGAAGCAGCAACCAGAATACGTAGGTCAATTTCGTCTACTCGTCGAACCCGTCAATAATGTCAATGCTGAACTCTCCAACATCAATAACTCCAGCAACAACAGGGGATCTGAGCTAGACTACGATACTCAAATTCAGGTGTTACGGAGTCCTGGCTTGCTCAGTCGCAGTGTTGAAGAGTTGCGTCCCTTCTATCCCAATTTGACCTATGGTGCTTTAGTACAAGGGCTGACGATTACGCAACTTCAAGGTACAAAGATTATTCAGGTGCAATATCAGAGCGGCAACTCGACCGAAGTTCCGGCTGTACTTGAGCAAATCTCTGAGGACTATCTGGCATACAGTTTGAACGAACGGCAAACAAACTTACGTCAAGGGCTTCAGTTTGTTGAAACTCAGCTTACCTCTGCACAAGAGCGCGTCGATGAACTTCAACGCAGACTACAATTCTTTCGCGAAGATAACCAGTTTCTTGACCCTGATAGTAAAGCGGCTCAAGTCGTGTCTCAAACTGAACAGCTTGCCCAGCAGCAGTTGACCCTGGATCAGCAGCTAAAGCAGGCTCGCGCTGAACTTTCAAGACTGCAAGAGGAAACAGGAGCGATCGCTACTCTCAACAGTTCTCCGACCTATCAGCAAATCGTCTCCCAGTTGCGACAGCTAGAGACAGAAATGGCGCTGGAGAGAACCCGCTTTCAGGACGACAGTTTAACAATGCGCGTGTTGCGCGAAAAACAAGCAAATTTAATCGATTTACTGAGTGATGAAGCGCGTCGAACCATTGGCGGAAGAACGGCTGAGATTAGTAACCAGATTCAAATTTTGGAAGTGCAGCGGGAAGCGATCGCCGACACCCAAGCTAATTTAGATCAGCAATTTCAGCAAGTTCCTGGACTCTCGCGTCAGTACACCGACTTGCAGCGAGAACTTCAAATCGCAACCGAAAGCCTGAATCGATTTTTAACCGTTCAGGAAACACTCCAGGTAGAAGCAGCACAAAAAGAAATTCCCTGGCAGTTAGTAGAGCCACCACCAGAGTTTGCAACCAGTGTTGGTGCTAGCACCAGTCGCAGTTTAGCCATTGGCACTGTCGCCAGCCTCGCGCTAGGACTAGGTGCTGCTTTTTTACTGGAGAAATTAGACAAGACTTTCCACACTGCTGATGCACTTAGCCGCAAATTCAAGCTACCGGTTCTTGCCACTATTCCACTTCAATACGAGCTTTTAGGAGTTGAATACAGAATTAAATCGCGGCGCAAGAAAAAGTTCTGGCGACAAATCAAAACTAGATTCAAACTTATCCAAAAGAGTATCAGTGGCAATCTGCCCTTCCTATCAGAGCCAGATGACTATGATGTTTTTGAGTTTGAGGAAGCATTCAAGCTGCTTAGAACAAATCTGCAGATGATGCAGACTAAGCAATCTGAGCGACCCATTCAAACCGTTATGATTACCTCAGCTCAAGCAAGCGATGGGAAATCTACAGTTGCGTGGTACCTAGCCCAAACCGCCGCATCAATGGGGCAGCGAGTTCTATTAGTCGATGCGGATTTGAGGCGATCGCAGATTCAAACTCGTCTTGGGCTTACAGAAGCGAAAGGTCTAAGTGAACTTTTTTCCTCAGATTTATCTCTTCAAGAAGTGATTCAGCAGCCTCTTTCAGAACTTTCCCTCCATGTTTTACCAAGTGGTGAAGCGGCCCTTGATCCAGTTCAGATACTCGCCTCGAATAAGATGCGTACTCTGACAAACAAGCTAGAAAACACCTTTGATCTAATCATTTATGATGCTCCGCCTTTGAATGGACTGGCAGACACTCTTCAGCTAGCCTCCTATATCGATAGCCTTCTTTTAGTGGTGCGGCTAAATAAGACTGATAAAACAGCAGTTGATAAAGCTTTAGAAAGCTTGACTAATACTCAAGCTCGTTTGTTAGGACTAGTGGTGAATGGTATATAGTCTATTGTCGGTAGCACATTAAATTGATGTAGGATAAGTGGTAATGTCGTGCCAATTCCACGACCGAGTCATTAATCCTGCTCGTTGAGCAGGAGTGGTTTTGAAGCGGCTATGCTGCCAGATCCAGTTAAAGTAACTCGTCACTAACCGAGGGTTACTTTCATTTGTTCCCACACCTTGCCAAACTTATTCTGTCGCCAATGCCATCTTCCCGTTTGTTGTCGACCAAGCAATCGTAAGTAAGCTCCCCATGCATCTGTGTAAAAGTGAGTGAGTCCAAAGGGTTGCAACAAGGCTTGGAGTTTGACCAAAGCATCATCTTCGTGGAGCGCAAGCACATAAGCAAGCATCTTACCAGTGCGATGATCAGGGTCCGACCAAAGCCAACGTTATTGCTTCTTGGACCTCACAAAGCTCTACATCTCGTCCATTTCAGCCTCATCAACTTTCACAACCATCACAGGTTCTATGCCATTCTCCATTTGTTCTAGGAGGGGTTAATTGACGTGCTCAAGATAACGATCTTTCTTTTAATTCTTCAATCACCCTTGTTGGGCTAATCTTGAGCACTCGTGCTGTATCTCTGATGCCGCTGCCATTCACTGCCATGTCACTAATCTTTTGTTTGACATCGGGCAAATACCCTTGATAGGAGTATTCCTGGATGAAGGTGGAGCGTGAACAATCAGGGTTTAGACACTTATATCGCTATTTCCCTTCAATTGATTTCCCGTGTTTGACAATGTTGGTACTATTACAGCTTGGGCAATGAACAGGTTCTAACACCATTGGTAGCATTGGGGAAAATGAGCTATTTCTTATTTTGCTCTACATCCACAGGTCTAGAACACTACCAACTTTAGCCCTCTTTCATCACTCTAGGCGGAGGAAAATCGATAAGGCACAGGATGAGGAAGCTATCCTGAGAACTGGTTAATGCACTGGATTAATCTCACAAAGCCAGAGTGTAAACCAGGAATCTCAAACACGTCTAACCAGGGTTGGATTGAACAGAAAAAGATAAACGGTTGA
>NZ_JACJPC010000142.1:0-13187 GCF_014695875.1 Leptolyngbya sp. FACHB-541
TGTAGCAGTTGGTCAAGCAGTTCAGGTTGAAAGGTCATGTGTTTCTATCTCTGGTTCAGTAGTTCATTAGATCTCAACTTCTGACCTTTGACACACTTCAATTTACAATCCCTTATCGAAACAATCTTTGGAATTGCTGCTTAAGGGAATGCAAACGATACCGATCGTTTCTCCTTAACAAGTTCTTGCGACACAACCTCTTTGCTATTCAATTGATCAGCTTGCAACGTTCTAGTGAAGCGACTGGTTAGCAAGCGATCGCTGTCACTAGTGCTCTTATCCACCTGCTTATCTTGCGTTAGATTACTTCAAGTTTCAACCCCAGGTTGAAAGTCTTCTACAACATCGTAATGCTCGACGTGAAGATCTGGAACTAACTCGTATTTCTCATCCTCAGGATATAAAACTGCCTTTGATAAGTCTTGACCTGCAAACGCAGTAATATCTTCCATTGAACGCCAAAAAGTCACTAAGACAAAATGCACCCATTCATCTTTTTCATTCTTCAATACCCGCGCTCCTAGATTGCCAGGGAGTTGAATGGTTTCACGCACACCAGTATTAACAAGGTAGTGAAAAAACTTCTCGCTTAAATGCTGAGGTACTTTTCCATGCCAACGGCGCTCAATCATTGCTTAACTTGCTATCACTAAACCAACAATAAAAATTGAATTTGATATTAAACACTCGTCGGCAAATGTGAGCAGCAGCAGATTAACTTTAACTTCTGCTAATAACCTCTATACCATCTGCTCTACTGCTGTTGTTAGGCGGCTTTCTCAATCCTTGCGCTCAAATGCTAAGCGTAGCCCTAAACCCATCAGTACAACGCCGCTGGTTCGATGCATCCATGTTAATACTGCTCGACGAGATCGCAACCACTCCGACAAATACCCAGCAAAGAAACCAATTGGACCCTTTACCACAAACGTCAGCACAGCAAAAGCTGTTCCTAACCCCAACAGATAAAAGGTTGGATATTGTACTCCTGCTGAAATGAATTGTGGCAAAAATGCAAAGTAAAACACTGCAATTTTTGGATTCGATAGATTCGAGAATGCACCTTGAAGGTACAACTGCCCAAGTGGCTTATTCACTCTCGACGCAGCAAGGAGTTCGATCTCGGTTGAACGAGTGCGAAGCAATTTCACACCCAGATAAATGAGATAGGCTGCACCGCAAAGCTTTAGGGTGAAAAATAATGGTTCTGATGCCTGCAAAATCGCGCCTAACCCTAGCGCTGTCAGTACTGTATGGACAAGAAGACCTGAGCTAACACCCGCAGCCGTTGCCACACCCGCAGTCGAACCTTGGATGAGAGAACGCGACATAACCAGGATCAGGTCTTGCCCTGGTGTAATGATTACAAGGAGCGACGCTATCAGAAACAATAGCAAACTAGATTCTGTCATGACTAACTCGGTTGTAACTACCCAAAAATCAAGTTTTCACTAAGCACGGATACCCAAAGTGTAGGCTTAGTCTCTTCAATTCTAAAAGCTGAATAAAAAACTAAATCGATAAGCTGCACAAAACAGCCTAACGCAGCCCATCACCCGCCACGAGTGACTTTCGTATCATAACCGACTAATTCTCAATGGTTGGGTTCAGGGGAGGTGTTGGACTGCGTTTTGAGTGAGTGCCATCGCAAAATGGTCTCGTAGGAGAGCCTCCGCATCGGCAAAGCGCAATCGTCTCTTGTTCTGCATGAAATGGATTCCCTTGAGCGTCTAGTGAGTAAACAACGACCGTCTTAAAGGCGGTGGTTGTTTACTTTCTCCCTCAACAAGCCCTTCATCCTGTCACTTTCTGCAATACAACCCGTCTGCGCCGGAACGGTCAAGAGCTGAACCGTCCCGCCTGATAGTCGGCGAAAGCCTGCCGGATCTCTTGAGGCGTGTTCATTACAAACGGTCCCTGCCGGGCGATTGGTTCGCTAATCGCCCGTGCTGCCAGCAGCAGCAACTGGGTCGACTCGCGAGCTGATACCTCCAGATGGTCTCCGTCTGAGAACAGCGTGATCGTCTCGGCGCGCGCCTCCTGTTCACTGAAACAGGCGCAGCCTTCGTAGACGTAGGCGAAGACCTGATGCCCACAAGGAAGCGGTACAGCGATCTTCGAGTCGGGCGCGAGCGTCAAGTCGAGAAAGACCGGATCGGTTGGACCCGCGTCAATCGGGCTCCTCAGGTCGAAGGCGGTGCCCGCCAACACTTTGACGTTAACGCCGTCGCGCTCTAAGCTCGGAACCTGCTCGGCGGGAATGTCCTGGTAGCGCGGCACATCCATCTTGTTGCGTGCGGGCAGATTGATCCAGAGCTGGAAGGCGCGGAGTGGTCCGGCCGCCTGGTCGGGCATTTCCGCGTGGATCAATCCGCGTGCCGCTGTCATCCACTGCACCGCGCCTCGACCAAGCCGGCCCTCGTTGCCGTGGCTGTCCGCGTGTTTGAGCCGACCTTCCACCACATAGGTGACCGTCTCGAAACCACGGTGTGGGTGATCAGGAAATCCGCCGATATAGTCCTCCGGTTCCGCGCCGCCGAACTCTGCAAACAGGAGAAATGGATCCAGATCAGGCAGCTCATCCATCCCTATAGTGACAATGTTTCTTACGCCGCTTCCCGCGCGAACGACTTGACCACGCCTAGACGCAATCGGCTGACGGCCCTTAGTTAATTGCGGAGATAGCTCGACCGGTGGGATGGGGTGGGGTGTACTCGTCATACGGTAAATGTTAGTCATAACCTAAAGTTGACTATGCTTGTTGCTGAACTGCCCGTTCTGCTGCCTGAAAGCCCAGCTTTGAGTGAGCGCCATCGCAAAACGGCTTCGTGGTAGAGCCTCCGCACCGGCAAAGCGCGATTGTCTCTCGTTCTGCATGAAATTGATTTCCCTGAGCATCTGTGAGTAAAACAGAACCAGTCACTAAGAAGGGACCGTTATCCAGCGTCGTGATTTTTGTTGCTTCAGTCATCGTGTTCTCCTCTAGTAGAGGAGTTATAAAGGCTTGCATTACTTACTATAAGTAACTAATATAAAAAGTAAAGTAGGTACTTGAAAGTAACTGAAAAACTGCTGAGAAACTATTCATGTCACTTTCTGAAGAACATATGGAATGCCCCTCGGCACAGCTTCTAAATTTGATAGCTGGTTCCTGGACACTAAATATTCTTTGGCTATTAAGTAATAATGGTCCGACTCGCTTTGGAGAGCTAAAACGTAAAATCGCTGGCATTTCAGCGAAAGTTTTAACAGAACGATTGCGGATGCTGGAGGAGGAAGACATCATTTATCGGGATTACAAGCCTACAATTCCACCTCAAGTCACTTATGGTTTAGCAGCGCGAGGCGAAGACCTTGCTCAAGTGTTAGCGTTGATAGACAAAATTGCTCAAAAGTGGCAGAAAGTCGCAAGTTTGAAACCTTGAATTGCTGAAGGTGACTCTAATATTGAGGTCGCGCCTTGTTGGGGTGATTGAAAGGTTGTTTTTATGAAATGCAATTAGACTGAAACTATTGCAGGGTAAGGGTTTGAGAGTAGGCAATCTGTACTAAAACTTTGGTCATATCCCCACAATTACATTTACTGGTTAAGGAATTTACGCCATTTCGGGCTTTGGTTAAGTGCTAATTGCATCTCATGACAGCAACTCTTCAATCACCCCTGCATCTAAAGGTTTGCTCCTACTGCTTGTCTCAGCTACAGAGCTTTTAGGAGAAGTTTCCAACCTTTGCAAAGGATGAATTTAAGATATCAGATGAGTTTGACAAATAATTTTTCGTTCTTATTACTTATTTTTTCGCTTTAGACATGTTGTTTAGAGCAAGTAGTAAGGCAATCGCAGCTACTGACTTTTCAATAATTCAGCGGCAAGCGTCTTCATCAGACGTTGAAAAGGGGTTGTGTCATCTAGTCCTCGCGCTAACACTAAAGCACCTTGAATCCGCAAAACAGCATCTTCAGCGCGATGTCTGGCTGAGTGAGCCTCTAATCCAGCCTCCTTAAGTACGGCTGCGATCGCCTCGATCCATTGTGACAAGGCTGATTTAATTTGATTGTGAAAGAGGTCATTGCTCGAGCGTTCTAGGGCTAAAACAGCCCATAGACAAGAGTTTTGTCCCTCGTTGAAAAACTTGCTCACTTGGTCACACATCATCTGTAATTTGTCGCTCGGCGCTGCATTGCTGCTGAGGGGCTGCAAAATACAAGTTTCTAACCAGGTATTCACTCGTTCCAATGCGGCTTCGGCCATTTCCTCCTTGCCACCTGGGAAATAGTGGTAGAGATTGGTTTTGCCCAAACCCGTCACCTTTGCCAGACAGGACAAGCTCGCTCCATCGTAGCCATATAGCCGAAATGCATCAATTAACTGACCGACAAGTTTTTCTCTAGACATTGCCTGAAATGGTAATTTCTATTGCTTGACATTTTAACGAACGTTCAGTACGGTTAGTTTTAACGAACGTTCAGTACATCTGCTAAGGAGCAGTTTATGACCCAGAGAATTGCAGGCTTTCGCTTGGGTATCACGTCTTTAAGGATGCGGAAGTAATTGATTATGCGGCTCCCTATGGCGTGTTTTCTGTAGCACGGCGCTTTGACCCGGAGTTGCTCTTTCTCATTGGCAAAACCTTACGTCCGACTCAAACGCAGGCAGGATTCACCGTGTTACCAAACTATGGATTCAGCGCTCACCCATCGATGGATGCGTTTTTGATTCCCGGCGGGTTTGGTACTCGGCAGGAGCTACACAACGGCAACCTGCATCATTTTATCCATTAGACGAGTCCTTTATCTCCGAAGTTGCCCGCACGATGGAATACCACTAGGCTTACAATCTCTACCGCAACGACGCGGTAATCGGGTCAAAGTCACGATGGATGATAAGTTCTTGCCTTATCGCAAGTGGTGAGTGTAAGTGACTGGGTTTGATGCGCTCCACATTCAACGGAAGTAGAAGTTATGGCTATAGATGAAACTTTGAACATTGAGGCTCACAAAGATAACTTCTTACTGGAGGATTTTCTTGCAGCCCGTGCAAAGACGTGGGAAGCAATCAACAGAATATCAGAACGGATTTATGTCGGAATGCTAGAAGAGGAGGCAAATGAAATCGTCAAAACTACACTTCAGGAAATGGGAACTCGGCAAGGTTGGCATAAGCCGTATGTCCATTTTGGACTGAACACCACCAAAACGTTGTTTGAAACGCCAGAACCCGGAGTTAAACTCGGTGAGAATGACATCTACTTCATTGACATTGCACCAGTTTGGAATGGTTATGAAGGAGATGCAGGACATACGTTTGTGACAGGTTCTAATCCTGAGCTAAAGCGTTGCGCCCTCGATACTAAACGAATTTTTGGTTTAGTAGCGGACAAATGGAGAACCGAATCGACTAGTGGTCAGGCGCTTTACGAGTTTGCAGCACAAATTGCTCGTGAGCTAGGTTGGATATTGAATTTGAGAATGGACGGTCATCGTTTAGCGGATTTTCCGCATACGGCTTATCATGCCGGAAAACTATCTGCAGTTCCCTTTCATCCATCTCCTAACCTCTGGGTGTTGGAAATCCAAATTAGGCATCCTGATAAATCCTTTGGAGGCTTCTATGAAGATATTTTGATGTGACTAGATAGCTCTCATGCAGTCAGCAAAACAGTGTTTGCCCTTCGTACTATCCATGCAATGAGCCAATTTTGTTTGATACATGGTTCGACTCAGAATTCGGACTGCTGGAATTTGCTGCTTCCTGAGCTTAAGAGTTTAGGACACCAAACAATAAAAGTAGATTTGCCAACTGGTAGAAATATCAGTGGAATGCAGTATGCACAGACGATCGTCCGAGAACTTGATGTGGTTGATGAAGATATCATTTTAGTTGGGCATTCGGTCAGTGGTATCTTTCTTCCGCTCGTTGCTAGTCTACGGCAAGTTCACCATCTTGTGTATCTTGCCTCCTTCATTCCCAAGCCAGGAACGAGCATTGTTGAACAAATGTTTGATGAAAGCTTCGATATGTTTGAGTCATCGTGGGCAGAGGCTTGGGTAACAGCTACTCAAATGGGAAAAAACCTCGTTGAAGATGATGAACTGGCATTAAACTTTTTGTTTCACGATTGCACTCCAGAGGTAGCGAAGTGGGCGTTGAGCATTCGAAGGCTGCTACATCCGGAAGCAGCACTGAGTGAAGTGTTTCCCCTGCAGAATTATCCGAGCAAGGGATCTCATTCGTATGTTATTTGTACAGAAGATCGAACAATTAACTCTAAATGGGCTAGGAGAGCAGCACAAGAATTTCTTGGGGTTGAAGCTATTGAAATTCCAGGGGGACACTGTCCTTATCTGTCTCGTCCCAGCTATTTAGCTTCTATTTTGAACAGGCTGGCAAATTGCTGAAGTGTGTTGATTCTGTGGTATCGGACAATTTATCGTGGCAAGAATTGTAGAGCGGAGAAATAGTGTCCTTGACGAAGAATTATTTGTCAGGCTCATCTGATACCTTCAATTCATCCTTTGCAAGGGTTTGAAACTTCCCCTAAAAGCTCTGTAGCTGAGACGAGCAGTAGGAGCAAACCTTTAGGTGCACCAATGCCTCCTCTTTATTGGAAGCTGGGAAGATTCAAAACCTCTCGCTTTGACATTTAATTCTTCGTCAAGGACACTTATTTCTTCACCCTACAACTGTTGTCAAACTCTCGTTCAACATTTGAATCGCTTCATCGCACCACTCTACCCAATCCGTTTCATACCGGACGCCACGACGCAGGGTGAGACAACGGCATTTGTCTTCGATTGGCATCTCATGCCAACTTTGACAGTGTCGTTGCTGTAGCTCCTGATATGTTGACAGGATGTGTAGATGAATCTCACGACGGCGCTCTAGCTCCTGAATGATGAGTGGACGCGGAACAAGATGAGCAGCTAGCACTTTGACTAGCAAATCTTCACGAATTGGAGTGGGTTCAGACGGTTGAACAATCCACTCCCGCAGATGCTCTTTGCCAGTCTCAGTGATGGAGTAGAGCTTTTTATCAGGGCGACCATCTTGGGGAATGGTCGTCGGGGTAATCATACCCTGCTCCTCAAGCTTGGCTAGCTCTCGATAAATCTGTTGCTGCGTTGCTCGCCAATAGCAGCCATTGTTTTCTGTAAATTGCTTTGACAGAGCGTAGCCGCTATGAGGCTCACCACTGAGTACCGCCAAAATTGTGTGCGCCAGTGCCATACAAAGTGAAAGATTGACATATCCAACAAGTTGAATATACCATATGGCGAATACCCAACAAGTTTTATATCAAGTAGTTGAGTAAGTCTGTTTCACCCACTACTTAAAGAGGAGCGTCATCTTGTGAATGATGAACCGTTGCTAGTTGAGGAGTCACGCAGCACAGAAAACTCTGTCGAGCATGCTCCTTCCAACTTAGTAGGAGCAATGCAACGTTTTAACCTAAGACAGTGGGGTTTAATTTCACTCAGCGGCATTGTCTTGCTAGGAGGAGTCGTTGCTAGCGCGTTGAACTTAGGGAGCAGCGATTCTACTCTCGATCGCTCTACAGAAGTTCGCGTCTTGCCCGTAAAAACCACGCAGGTTGCTCCAGTTGAGTCTTATTCGCTGACACAGACCTACACCGGAGAGGTAACGGCTGCTCGAACCAGTGAACTTGGCTTTGAGCGGTCGGGCAAGTTGATTTGGCTGGCGGTTGATCAAGGCAAGCGGGTCATGGCTGGGGCAGCGATCGCCAAACTCGACACGCAGAATCTAGAAACTCAGCGACAGCGACTTTTGGCTCAAAAAGCGCAAGAAGTTGCCATTTTGCAAGAGCTTCAAAATGGTGCTCGAACTCAAGTAATTGCAGCAGCACAGGCTGAAGTTGGGGAATTAGAAAATCAATTAGAGCTGGAACGGATTCGGCGCGATCGCCGGGAATATTTGTACACCGAAGGAGCCATCTCAGCAGAACAATTGGATGAAGTTTCCTTTGGTCAGGGTGCGCTGCGCGATCGCCTCGCTGCTGCCCAAAGTAGGCTAGATGAGCTGCAAGCAGGAACCCGTCCAGAACGAATTGCAGCTCAACAGGCGGTTATAAAACAGCTAGATGCTGAGATTGCAGATTTGGATATCACGATCGCCAAAAGCACCATTACTGCCCCATTTTCTGGGACGGTTGGAGAGCGACGGGTAGACGAGGGAACGGTGGTCGAAGCCGGTCAGCCTGTGGTGCGTTTGGTGGAAGGAGCAAGCCCTGAAGTTGAGATTGGTGTACCAGCAGCAGTCGCCTCGCAGCTTGAGCCAGGCAGCCAACAGCAGGTGCAAATTGGCGAGCTCACTTATCAGGCGGCGATCGCATCCCTCAAGCCGGAAGTGAATCCCACAACTCGGACGCGCACTGTCGTTCTCACCCTAGACCCATCCACAGTGCGATCGGTTGCACCCGGACAGGTGGCGCGGCTCCAGATTCAACAAACCATTCCAGCCGACGGATTTTGGCTGCCAACAACAGCATTGGTGCGCGGAGAACGGGGATTGTGGTCGTGCTATGTACTCGCTGAGGCAGACCAACCTAATGCAGATTTAAAGCCTAATGCATATGCTGTGGAGCGACGGGATGTAGAAGTGCTTCATACCGAGGGCGATGCTTCTGGTGCGGGGGAAGCTCTGCGCGTTCTCGTTCGCGGAACGATTCAACCAGGTGACACCGTGATTACTGATGGGACTCATCGCATCGTGCCGGGTCAGTTAGTGCAGCCGATCGAGACTCAATTGAGTCTCCAGCCGTAATTCTTGACCCCCATCCAACACCCTAAACCATCCTCTCCATGTCTACTCTCTTTTACCGCAACCGTCAGCTTTTGCTGCTTACCCTAACGCTAATCCTAGTGTGGGGGCTGTCATCCTTTTTCTCGTTGCCCCGTTTGGAAGACCCGGAGATTACTCAGCGAACCTCAACCGTGACCACTTATTTTCCTGGAGCAAGCGCTGAACGAGTTGAGACATTGGTGACTGAGCCAATCGAGCAAGAGCTGTCTGAAATCGAAGAAGTAGACACGTTAGATTCTACCTCGCGGCTTGGTGTTTCGATTGTCACAGTCACGCTTAAGGAAACCATTCGAGATGTGGATCAAGTATGGGCACGAGTCCGCACTGAGATTGACGACGTGATTCCGCAGCTTCCTGAAGGGGCATTGGAGCCGGAGTATGAAGACCAGGAAGTGAAAGCGAACGCGCTGATTGCGGGGTTGACTTGGGAGCTAGAGACTCCTGTCAATTACGCAATCTTGCGGCGGTGGGCAGAGGCATTTGAGGATCGGGTGCGATCGCTTCCAGGCACAGAAAAGGTAGAGCTGTTTGGCGATCCAGAGGAAGAGATTCGAGTTGAGTTTAGCCCTACCGACCTCGCGGCGTTGAGTGTGACCGTTGAGGAGTTGTCTCAGCAAATTCGTGCCAGCGATGCCAAAGTGAGTGCAGGGCAACTCCGCGGCCAAAGCAACGAACTGTTGTTTGAAGTCTCAGGTGAACTGGATTCGCTGGAGCGAATTCGCAACATTCCCATTCAAGTTGGTGGATTGGGGCAGGTTACCCGTCTTGGAGATATTGCCCAAGTCAGCAAGGGCATTACTGAGCCAGCCGAGAGTTTGGCGATCGTGGCTGGCAAACCTGCAATTGTTTTATCGGCGATCGTTGAATCTGCCGCACGGGTCGATCAATGGGCATCGTCAGCCCAACAAGCCATGGCAGAGTTTCAGTCTCAGTTACCCGATGGGATCGGTTTACACACTATTTTAGATCAGAGCCAATATGTGAAGACGCGAACACGGGGAGTGCTTCAAGAACTGTTGATTGGTTCGCTCCTGGCAATGATCGTGATTCTATTTATGATGGGCTGGAAGTCTGCCCTGGTGGTGGGTGCAGCCTTGCCTCTATCTACCTTGATGGTGTTTGGAGGCATGAAAGTTTTAGGAATTCCGCTGCATCAAATCTCGATGACCGGACTCGTGATCGCGATCGGTTTGCTAATCGACAATGCGATCGTGATGGCAGATGAGGTGCAAATCCGGTTGCAGCAAGGGATGCCAACAGAAAGGGCGATCGCCCAAGCGGTTAGCCATATGCGGGTTCCGCTTCTCAGCTCAACGCTCACAACCGTGCTGGCATTTTTGCCGATCGCCCTTGCACCCGGAGGCGTGGGAGAGTTTACAGGGACGATCGGGGTGAACGGCATTTTAGGGCTGACGAGCTCACTCATCATCTCACTCACGCTTCTGCCTGCGTTTTCAGGATGGCTACATCGGTGGCAGAGAAATGGAATGACAGATGCGTGGTGGCAGACAGGCTTTTCAAATCCACGCCTAACCCAGGTTTATCGCTGGACATTGAGCAAAGCGTTTGCCCGACCTATATTAACTGTGAGTTTGGCGCTGATTCTGCCGGTCACTGGTTTTTCGCTGATGCCGCATCTCAAGCAGCAGTTTTTTCCTCCAGCAGGTCGAGACCAGTTCTATGTTGAGTTTGAGCTATCCAGCCAAGTGGCTCTGAGTGAAACTCAAACTCAGATCATGCAGGCGCGAGATTTAATTTTGCAACATCCAGATGTGGCTGATGTCTACTGGTTTTTAGGAGAGAGTACGCCAACCTTCTATTACAACGTGGTTGGAGGGCGACAAAATGCGGCTAACTATGCTCAAGGGTTGATCCAGTTGCGTCCCAAAGTGCTGCCGCATTCAGTGATTCAAACATTGCAAAACGAGCTAGACCAAGCCTTTCCCAATGTTCAAGTTTTGGTGCGCCAGATTGAGCAAGGACCTCCGTTTGATGCACCAATTGAAATGCGTTTATATGGTCCAGACTTAGCGCAGCTAGAGCAACTGGGAAATCAGATGCGATCGCAGCTTGCCCAAGTCGAGGAGGTGCTGCACACTCGCGCCAGCCTTGCAGAAGCCTTGCCCAAACTGGCAGTCACCGTAGATGAAGACCAAGCCCGACTGGTGGGAATCGATCGAACAGCGATCGCCCAGCAATTAGAGACAGCACTAGAAGGCTCGACTGGTGGATCGGTGCTTGAAGCAACCGAAGAACTGCCGGTGCGGGTGCGCCTGTCTGATGCTAACCGGAGTGACTTAAATCAAATTGCCGCTCTCGATTTGCTGCCGGGCGATCGCTCAGCCAGTGGCAATGGTCAAACGATTCCCCTCTCGAATGTGAGTGAAATTGAGCTAGTTCCAGATCAAGCCGTGATTGCTCGGCGTAATGGGCAACGGGTGAATGTGGTTCAAGGATTTATTACCGCTGGAGCGCTTCCGGCAAGTATTCAAACAGCGTTTCAGCAGCAACTAGAAACAAGTAATTTCCAGCTTCCTCCTGGCTACTCGTTTGAGTTTGGCGGAGAGTCAGAAGAACGTGGCACAGCGGTTGCAAACTTGTTGTCTACCGTTGGCGTGCTAGCCGTCCTCATGATTGCAACATTGGTGCTAACGTTTAACTCTTTCGCACTCGCAGGCAGTATTCTTTTGATTGCTATCCTATCGGCTGGGCTAGGCTTGCTAGCTCTTTGGATTTCAGACTATCCGTTTGGCTTCACGGCAATTCTCGGCACGATTGGATTAGTTGGAATTGCTGTGAACGAAGCAACTGTGGTTCTAGCGGCTCTACAGGCTGATCCTGACGCTGGTTTAGGCGATCGCAAAGCTGTTCAAGACGTGGTTGTCCACGCCACACGTCACATGGTTGCAACCACAATCACCGATATTGCGGGCTTTACTCCTCTTTTGTTTGACCCAACCGGCTTTTGGAATCCTTTAGCAGTTGTAATTGCTGGAGGATTAGGAGGCGTAACTCTACTCTCACTCTATTTTGTGCCTGCTGTATATCTCCTGCTGATGGAGCAAAAGCTAAAGCGAACAAGCTTCATTTCTGGTTCTATCACAAGAATTTTTTGATAACGAATGATGTGTATCGTTCGCGTTTCTCTACACTACGACTAACTGAGTATTATGCCTATTTGTCCAAAATTCATCCTGGTGAAGTTTGAGTTAATTAGTTAACAGTCTTAAGAAGCTGTTTGTAAACAAGTGCTAAGGAATTAGTTGATGAGGTAAGGAATAAGCGATATCTAAGAGAGCTAAATAATTTCTTCAAACTCATGAGTCAGCCAGTTTACAACAGTGACTTAACTGACCCAGAATGGCAACAAATAGAACCGCTATTACCAGCAGCAAAACCAGTTGGCAAAGGGCGGGAAGTGGATTTGCGAGAGGTTCTCAACGCTATCTTTTACCGTGGGGATAACGGCATCAAATGGCGAGCCTTACCCCGTGATTTTCCAGCCTGGCAAACAGTCTATGGATATTACCGCTTGTGGGTCAGATTGGGTGTGTGGGAACAAATCAACCTAGCCCTCGTGAGAGAGGTACGGCTTCAAGAAGGACGACAAGCCCAACCGAGTTTAGTGATTATCGATAGCCAGTCGGTGAAATTGGGACAAAAAGGGGGGAAGAACAGGGAGTTGATGGGTTCAAACAGGTAAAAGGACGCAAGCGTCATATCGTTGTGGATGTGCTGGGCTTAGTGCTGGGATGCTATGTGACTGCTGCCAATATCGCTGATGTCAAGGCAGCACCAGGTGTATTGGTTTGGGTGCTGCAGATGTATGGGCGGATTGTCAAAATCCTGGCAGATAAGGGCTATCGAGGAGATTTAGGCGCACTACTGACTCATTTTTTTGCTCAAGCCGGACGGCAAGTTGAACTGGAAATTAGCCAGCGTCCAGACAAGGCAAAAGGATTTCAATTAGAACCGAAGCGATGGATTGCTGAACGGACATGGTCATGGTTAGACAACGCTCGCATCCTGACTCGTGACTATGAGCGATTGCCTGAAAATCATGAAGGCATGATTTATATCGTGATGATTCGATTAATGCTTCGCAGACTCACAAACAACCAACGAACTTGGAAATCTAAAGCAACTTAATCAGCGTTTACAAACAGTTCCTTAACACCCTGAACCTGTCCTTTGCGAATCATATTCATCGCTTCGATTCCCCTCAACGTTCGTCTGGCACTGTTGAAAGTCTTGCAACCAAGCATCGGTTTGACAATGCGCTTGATGTTGCGATGGTCTTGCTCAATCCGGTTATTCAAATATTTCACCTGTCTCAGGTTGGTTTGGGCTGCCAGCATTTGTTCACTT
>NZ_JACJPC010000143.1:0-62542 GCF_014695875.1 Leptolyngbya sp. FACHB-541
TTGCTCGGATTGTGTCTTGGCTTAAGGGAGAACCATTACCTAAACTTCGGGTGTCACGTTTTGCAGCACTGGCACCGCCATGAGACACCTGTAGTACGTTCGCCAACAGCAACAGTAAATACTCAATTACTTCACTAAACACGCGCTTGCGAGTACTTTCAAATACAGCCTTTTGAAGCCATATCACACTTTGATGAATGATTTTCGTAGGGGCACGGCATTGCCGTGCCCCTACAGGAGTCCATTCGCACATTAAAAGTTCCACAACGTTCTAACTCCCAACGCCGTAAGAATTGGGGGCTAAATGATGTTGCTACGGCTTCTTTGATTCAACTGAAATGCCGCGATTTTTATTCAGCCCAAACACTCTGACTACTAGTCCAACACTAATGATGGTACAAAAAGCTATTCCAACACAGTAGAGAGGGTTAGACAGAAAATGACTGAGCTGTAACAACACTTCATCAATAATGGTAGATTTCAGACCTATCTGTGCTAAAAGCTGAGGAACTTGAGTGAGGAGCGAGGGGATAAACCAGCTTAAAGCGAACGAAATAATGACTCCCAACAGGAACCAGACAAAAATACCTAATCCAAAATAAAAAGAAACAATAGGGGAGTCTTTATCACTATGAGCGCTTTTTGGATTAGGCCAGCCCAAATGGAAAGAAAAGCCATCTTTTTCAATTTGTGGTTTTTTAAACTTTTCGCCGCTCAATAACCATTCAGAAACTTGACAAACTAACGGGTTCTTTCGTTTCGGATTGTAAGTCAAATACTGCCCGTGGCTTAGGAGATGAATTTGCTCTGCCTTGTATGGGACTTCTTTGGGAGTTAAGGGCGACTCTTTACCTTGTTGGCTATCAAAGAAACGAGTGAAATCTGAAACGGGATCAGTGGGATCAAACACATTAATCCATTCAAAATCTTCTTTAAATACTGATTCATCTTTGTTGAGAGGAACAACTAATGGCCAGAGCACAGCAAATTTGCTGAGAGGGGAGCCATACGTCATGAATCCTTTCAAGTTGCGGAATAGTTCTTTCCGACTAATTACATCATCATTATCACGAGAAAGCCAGCTTGGGCGTTGAGGAAGCACATATTTCTGAACTTTCTTTTCATCCTCTGTGAGTTGCCTTTTTACCCGACCCTGATGCTTGCGGCACCATCTTTTCCACAACTTTTGGTCTAAGTATCTAGGCAATGCTGTTTCGATCTCCATCACTCCATTGAAAGCAACCACAGTACCTAAGCTATGAGACAAAATGTACCAACGCTCGTATTTCTCCAAACTCATTTCGACCAAAGCTTTGATAAAGCGCCGACGTATGGAAAAACGAGGAGGGGCTTTCCCCAAATCGACCAATGGTCCTTTCCCTTCCCTTGCATCCTGTTGGTATAACTTGACGTCACCTAGGTACTCAACTAGGAGATCAGGTCTGATTTCCAGTCCTAAAATACTCCGTGAAACTCTTCCTAAAACCCAAAGGAACGGTAGAAGTAAGAACACCACAAAGGACACAAGGAGCAAATAGACACGATGGACGAGTTGAATCGGTTCACCTTCTCCAGGTAAAAGATCCTTTGCTTGATTAAAGCTGCGCCCAGGCAATCGCCTATCAGGATGCAGAGGTACCTCCTTGTCCGGGAACTCAGTATCAGTTCTTTGGTCATATCTAGGTTTTGTCCATAGAGAGAGACCCCAAGCCCAAAAACTCCTGAATGTTTTGAAACTGTTTGGCTCATCTAAGTCAGACCACCAAACTTCCCTGAATTCTAGATTTGTTTGCTGGTCATTTTTGTCTACAACTTCAATAATTGCCGTCGCAGCTCCCTCACCCCGCCAGGTCTGTTGATTGGCTCGGTAAGGTGCATCTTTGCTAATGTTAATGTTAACTTGAACACTGTCTATGTTGGAATCTGCCTGTTTGCTATCTGCTTGCAAAGCAGAGGCAATATTTCTGACTACTTCCTCAAGATGCTCAAACTGACACTGTTCACCAATACCATGAACTACTAAGATACCAACACGCTGCGGCTTATCTTCGCGGGACATAAAATGGGTCAAATGAAGGGTTAGGCAAAACTTGTTTAATCGTAAGCGACATAACTGCACCCCGACAGTACCCTTACAGGTGATTTTTATGCGCAAGAATATTTACCAATCAAAATAATCTAAGTTCTGTGGCAAGAATTTTTGCTGTGTTGCAAGACCTATACGAAGTTTGAAAGCAGTTGAATGACAACATCATTCAACTTTTTTTGTAACACAACACCCAAAAGTACCCCCAGGGGTACTGCGATCGCCTGCTTAACTCACGAGAATGGGATAAGACAGAACAAACGCCACATGTTCAACTCACATCGCTGCCCTGAAAGTGCTCTACCTTACTGCCAAGAAAACTCACTGCTGTCCCCAGATTGAGAATCTTAGATGGTGACTCAATTCATCCTAAAAGTCTAACTTAATTTGTAGTATTAGCGGAATTAAATTTTATCTTTTGTATCTGTTAGACGGATTTACATTCGCATGATCTCAAACGCCTCGCTAGTGCGCGGAGTGAGGAGAGATTGTCGATTTAGATTTTGCCCGATATGGAGAACTCATGGTCAACAATGCGTTTAGAAGAATGCCAGTTTCTAATGTGTCTATCCAAAACACAGTCGCCTCAGATGTTGCTTCAAATACTGTAGTCCTCAGTCAAATTGCAGCGGTTCAACTGGCACAACCTGCCCCTGCCTCCGTGGTGTCTGAGACTCAAGTTGCCCAAATTGACCGCTCAATCCTGGCAGATGCAGTGGTTGCGAGACAACCCGAAGCGATCGCCAGCATTGGCTCTTCTCTGTACATGCGTCCCGAACAGATTCGGTGGATTAATCCAGATTTAGGGAGGGCGATCGCTGACATTCGCACCCCGACCGAGGGTACTCCCCGCAACCAAATCACTGTTCCCCTCAGTCTCACCGCAGACGTGAGTGACGAAACGGTGTTTGAGTCTCCGACAAATTCGGCACAGAAATATTATCTGCCTCGCTACCGGATCGCAGAGCGTAACCGCCAGGTACAGATGGTGCTGACGCAAACTCAAACAGGCTGGAATCTAGCAGTCTACCTGGAAAAATTTCCTGCTCCTTCACTGCAAATTGCAGCGCGAGATTATCAAGAACTCGCCCATGAATTGAGTGTGGTCTTGCAACATCGCTTAACTCCGGGAGATGCTAACGGAGGTCAAAAAGAACTCGCTTTTTCTGCCCCTGTACTGGATTCAGGAATGGTGCGGGTAGATTTGCCAATTACCACGTCAACGGAACTCGGTCTATTATTTCAGGTTCTAACTTTACCCGAATATGGTGCAGTGTTGACGGTGCGGCGGGCTGTCAAAGTTGGGATTCCGGTATATGTCAACAACTCAACAGGTACAGTCCCAAACAGCAGTGCTGCGAACACGGGTGCCAGTTTTACGATCCCAATGCCTCAGTTGCGCGTGGTAAGGATTGAGAACTATGAAGCCGGTGGACAACCGTGGACGCGCTATTGCCTGAGTGTAGACAACTACGCCGCTTTCCCCGCTGACCTATTTGCAGCATCTCCCGATCTGCCGCCCTGTGGGCTCAACCGCAATGCTTCGCGCACCTGGGTCAACATTCATGCTGAGGGAGGTGCAACCTTGTATGGCTTCTGTGCCCTTGGAAGCCCCAGCAATTTGAAGGATCTGTGGTTTGCCAGACCGCGTGGGCAACAGCCTCCTGCTTCGGTTTACATCACACTGGTTGACCGACGCAACAATATCACTTACGCATCAAATTCTGTTAATCCTGCGGCGATCGCCCCCGCACCTCCTGACACCCCTCCTGCTGGAGAAGCCCTGTTTCGAGAAGTTACTCGTGTGTTGGAGAGTGGAGTAGAACCGCGTCCTTTCGTCTTTCCCCAAGCGATTTATCCCTACATTTACCAAGGCATCACCGGAAGTCCTAATCAAACGTTTACCCTGCAACGGTGGACAGTTCCCTGGGATGGGACACCTCAAAGCTACTATCAAGACCCAGTACGCCGCGAAATTGTTTACTTTTTGCCTGATTGCTTCAAGTTAATGCGGCAGCCAAAATCACCTTACCATCCAATGATGTCGATGCGGTTTGCGGCTGTGAATGATGACCCTGCCACATTGAGAGCAACCTTTGATTACTGGGCATTCCCTCATGTAGAACGAGCGCGACTGCTTGCAGCAGCTCCCATTCTAAGGGAAAAGTTTAGAATCTCAGGACAGCTAGAATTTCAACCTTTGCTAGTAGAAAAGCCGCGTTTGTTTCTGAAACTTCCTAAAGCAAATGCAACCCCCCAGCTTCAGGAATTTACTCACGTTTCTGTTGAATTGCGATCGGGCTTTAGCGATTCGCTCAGCCTTTCCTTTGAGGAGGCGCAGGCTCTCTATGAGGCGATGTTTAGCCACACAACACAAATTTTTGAGGGCTTTGTGCAGGTCGATATTCAGGGGCACGCGCCCGAACGGATTAACTTCATTCCTAAAGTTGATGATCTGGTCGGCGAGGTTTTTGATTACACAAAAATCGTAGATTCAGCCAATAAAACGGTAGCCTTTACCCTTAGAAACTCAATTGAAAGCCCACTACGAATTGAATCTTTGTCCTGTGTTTTTCAGGAGGGTTATTCCCAGGTTGAAGGAGTGATGAGTGGCTTTAGCCGAGCATTGCCAGCGGAGTTAAAACCGGGAGAAACTATCTCATTCACCGTAACTCCTCAAAACCCTGGTGCAGATATCAATCTTAGTAATGTTTTATTCAACTTGAATGGTGTAAAAGTGATTCCCGATCGCGATGCACTCTTCAACGTGATTCTACGTCCTGATTGTCCGTCTACTTTCAAGAAAAAGCTGACGGTAGATGTGCGGCGAGTTGTGTTTGGCGATCGCATCACTGATATTAGCCTCGTCTTCAAGCGCGGAAGTACTCTGAAGCTGAGTTATGACGACTTTGCTCCCGGTGTTGACAAACTCACCGCAACCACAACATTACTCTCCCCGATCAAGAGCCTTTTCCTGAAAGAGGAGGACTTAGGAACTTACGAGTTTCAACGCATTGTGCTGTTAAAAGATGGTCGTAAAATTCAAGACCCACCAGATTATTGGCAAACGGAGAATGAAAACCCCTTCTCCCTAACCAATTCTGATCTGCCTACCCTGCCTGCTGAGGTTCGTTGAGATGTCACTGCAAGGACTTCCAGACTTTTTCCAACCTCTCACCACAAGTGACAACTGCATCTATTACCCCTATGAAAATGCAGGCAGCTTTGCGGTGTTGCCCAGAAGTCTGGAAGTGGCTTTGCGGACTGATGGATATGCTGACTTTCTGCTGGAACTGGTGCGCGGTGAGACTCCTGCTCTCACTCCTTACGCATTGCTGAACCTCCGACTGCAACCTCAGTATGAGATGGAGGCTGCATTGACAACGTTGCGCGATCGCTACCCAGAAAGCAGGGTAGAACCTGCCGTCTTTTCAACGGGCTATCTGCGGCTGTTACCGATTGGAGACGGCGTTGATTTTCCTGCCGATATCCAATCTCCTATGCCACTGGTCTGGAATGGATTAGGAAATGTACGCTTTAGTCTGCGGTTGTCTTCTGACAGTGCAATGCTATTGAAGAATGCGTTGCAGCAGGAAACATTTCTGTGGACGGCCTGGGCAGAGATGGAAATGGTGGGAGTTGCACCCCGGTTGCCATTACGGGTACGGTTTAACCCAGCGCGGTTGCTCCGGGTACTCAACTCACTAGGGGATAGTGAGCGGCGAATTGCAAGAGTGGATCTGGAGAATTTTTTTCGTCAGGAAGTGCATCTGTTACCTCTAGAGATAGTTGAGGAGGTGCAGGATAAAGTCACCTTTGCAGAAACCATGACGGACTGGATAAGAACTCATTTTGGTGAGTTTGTCCCCGCTCCAGAGCAGCTTGGAAATGCTTATTTGCAACTCCCAAAACCGGAGCAAGTAGGAGACGGCATCAGTGAGTGGAATCTGGCTCAACCTTTGCAGACAGCGCGTCCAGTCGTACTCCAACTAAATCCGTTAGAAGCAGCCAGAGCAGCAGTTCAGCAGTTTGGTTTGGATGCGCTGGTGCGAAGTACTGTTGTGCCTGCATTGTCGAGTGGCATGTTGCCTATCTCATTGCTGGCAAACCTGCCCAGCAATCGTCCGGGGGTGGAAGCCGTTGGGGTGACGTTACGAGCGGCTCCCTTTCGCCCCTTCCGTCCACAGGCGATCTTGCAAACGATTGAGTTCAAACCACCAGAGGATACTGCATCTGCCCTCTTCCGGCTTTCTCCTATTGAACCTCCAAAATATACGGCAACACCCTATGCATTGCTGAGTGACTCACAGGGTATCCGTAAACTGGAGGGTACAGAAAAATCCTGTCAGGGAAATTTACTTTACCTCAATCCGAGTGATTTTCCGCTGGCATTCTTTACTTTTGAAGTGGATACACCGCTGCTAAAATTGGCGACTCTGAAGGGTATTTGTCACTGGCAGGAGGCAGATATCCCGTTGCAACGAACCTTTGAGTTAAGTCAGCAACAACCTTCTGTTGCACTGGCTTTTTCCAAGGGAACTCAGGATGCCACGATTGACATCTCGGCTCACTCATTACAAACGAATCAAATCATTAATTTCGGAACTTTTCCTGCAAAAAACTTGAAGTTAGGGCTATATTCTTTTCGGGAATATGGTCCTCACCAGGTGAAGATTAACTGTATCTTCAATGACAGTTTGCCGCTATTTGCGATCGCTCTCCTGCCTGAAGACCGCCCCGAAACATCCGAAGAAATAAGTGTTCTTTCCTTTACTCCTCAGCAGCCTAGCAAGACCTGGAACTATCTAGCGCGATCGCCCTTTCAATCGGGTTATCGCTACCGCATCTACTCACCGCTTTCTCAAACTGTCTCAGAATGGTCAACGATCCAGTCTCCTTTTGAGCCACTTGTGATTCAGGCGATCGCCTCATCAGCCGTCGAAACAAGTTAAATGCCCCCCACATTCACTCGCAAGTCTACGGTTATGAACATTGAAATTCCCAATGGTTTTGAATTCCAACGGGTATATTGTTATCCAAATCCTGACCAACCCCTGTCCTACTATTACTTACCGCTTCAGCCCCAGCCCCAACGCAGTACCGATGGCACACCCATGATCAATTTGATCAGCATGGGCACCAGTGGTTATCTCCAGTTGAGTATGAGTTGGGAAGCCCCTTCTGAGACATTAGATGCCCTGCGCCAAGAAATTGCACAACGTGAGAACTTAGATAACCCTGCAGTGTTACGGTTTGCCTTTGCTCCAGTGACAGTTCAGCAAGTTTCGTTGCTGAGCAATAAAGGAGAGAGATGGGAGGCGATCGCCACCAGCAGATCCTCTGGATTCCCCCCCTACACCGCTTTGTTTAATGCACACCTCAATGCAGAACAACAGACTCAGGCGGCAGCAGCTTTAAATGGACGGAAGAACTGCTTACAGGTTGAATATCTTGCTTCTCTCAATGGAGTAACAGAAGCCTCAGCCAATATAACAGGTAACGCTGCTAACGTTATTGCTCAGCTTAAAGATAGGCGTGAAACTCTCAATCAAAATGAAGTTCAAGAAGTTCTGAAACGGAGTATTGATGAAGGCGAGTTACAGCTTACAGTAATCGCCTCTGAGGATGCTTCACCCCAACTGATTGAACAAGTCAGTACTCATGTTTTGACTCAGAGCGCAGATCTCCTTCTACGATTTCTACAAGGTGAGGAACGGATTCCTGATATCACTCACTTCAGGGTAACGGTTTCAAAAACCGAACCTCAACAGATCGACCTTTCTCTAAAAACCGAAGTAGCAAACTGGTTTCCCAACGGCAGCAGCTTCAATCACATTCAACCTGCACCTGGCGGAACCTCCTCCCTTCCTTCTTCCTCCCTCCCTCCCCCGTCTCCCTCTCTTCCCGTCCAACTCAACTTTTTCCCTACTGAGGCACCCCTAGCCCTCATTACGGTACAGCAGGGAACAGCAAAGACAACCCTGATTCCACCCGACTTTTCCACTACCCTGTCTAATCTTCGAGAAGAGCCACTGGAAGTTGAGACAAGCTACACCTTTGGGGGAACATTTTCAAAGAACATATCAATTCCTGCATCTGGGAAATTATCTCTTTCCCCTGCGGATTTGGGTTTAACTCAGGTAACAGTTGATGCCACTGCACTGGAAGCGGCTGGAGCAAAGAAAGCCCGCATCCGACTGCATTATCATCCTGATGGGAATGGAGTGGAAGATGAGACAACAATTTATTTGCGCGATCGCTCCTGGAAGGTGAACTGGTTTGTAATCAGTCGGGGTGATGACTTACAAGGATTTTTGCAATACGAGTGGCAGGTCACGTTAGAAAACGGTGATCTGGTTAAACACGAGATGACAGAGACGACATCTCCACACATTGTTCTCACAGTCGAAGAACAAGCTGAATGATGTAACTGGGTGCGAGCAAAAGTTTCGACGAAGAGCTGTTTTCAGCCTGATATTCCAACAACAACGACAATTTTTACACTTCAGGAGAGAATTCAATGACACTGTTAATTGATAAAGTTCAACAAATTGAAGGCGTAACCGTTTACGGTGATGATAGTGACTTCTCAATCTATTACTTGGTGCCACAGCAGCCTCGCTATCGGTTGAATCCAGATGGAACGCCTGCTTTCCGCTTCCTTAAATATCGTTTTCCAATCGATCGGGCTGATGGTCGTAAGGGCGGTGGTGCAGTCCTGTTTGACGCAGAATTTGTGGTGCCTGAAGATAAGATGCCCAGAATTATGGAGGTGTTGACGGCACAGGTTCAGCAGGAAGCAAACCGTCAGAATGTGCAGGCTCCTCCAGTCAAAATTGGCACAATTACTTACACCAAAGGTGAGGTAAAACTATTTGTCATCGGGGCGGATGGGACCTTTGTGGAGGAGCTTCATAACCCCGGCAAATCATCTCTCTATGGCAACAACATCACCACTTTTATGCTGGAGTTTACGCCGGAGGGGGCAACCTTCTTTGAACAGGCAATGCAGGGACAGGGCGGCGCTGTGTCTGTGGTCTATGACTTGCACTTCTGGGCAAAACTACCTCCCGTAACCATTAATGCCTGGTTTAATGCATCAAAGTTCTATAGCTTCTACCAGACGATTGATGTGGACTGGCACCTGTGGAGCGAAGATGACTACCGCGAAACCGTGCGGGAGACGATGATCTCCTCCGAATCAATGGGAATTGAACCGGACTGGGGTGGACTGACGGATGAGAAGATCAAGACCCAACTGCGCGACTGGGCTTTCCGTTCACTAGAAGATGCAGTGGAACGGAACATGATTCAGGCGATCGCCCCTGTTCCCGAAGACCAGCGCGACATGCCTGAAGGAATTGAAAATGTCACCCGTGATCTCAGCAACTTTCAAATCTCCAGCTTTAATCTGTTTTACAAAGAGCATACAACTGTTGAGTGGAATCTAGCTCCTCAGGGACAATTACAGAACATCACCAACCTGAAAGATAAGGATGGCAATCTTCTTCGGTGGGAGGACTATGCAAAGACCATTAATCTGGATGATCCATTCTTCCGTCAACTGCGGGTGAATACCTACGTCAACGCGGACTTCAACAAGCTACCCATTCACAGCGTTGAGGTAAAGCTGCTCTACGATGGCAGACCCATGCCCAACCTGGCTCCTGATGCTCCAGAGGGTGAGGTTGTGTTGCGCAAACCTGATGAGATTGGGCACTTTGCCACCTATGTTGAGAACGATAACTGGAAGTACAAGTACAGCTACCAGGTCAACTACAAAGGTGAAAGCCGCATTTTTGAGTCAGAAGAAGTTGAAACAAATGAAGGCAACCTGACGATTGGGGTAGATGATATCGGAATTTTGTCTGTCAATGTCTCCGCAGGCGACATTAATTGGAATGATGTGGACTCAGTTCTGGTGACGTTGAAGTATGAAGATCCAGATGAAGGGGTTGAACCCTTTGAAGATCAGTTCACTTTGACGAAAACACTGCCAAACCATCTGGTTCAAGAAGTCATCTTCAAGCCAATGCGGAAGAGCTACAAGTATTTCGTCAAATACTTTATGAAAGATGGTAAGGAGCTGGAGGGAGATGAAAAGCAGGGACGGGCTGAGAACCTATTTATTCAAGATCCCTTTGGTGGACGGAAGACTGTTGGCATCCGGGGTGTGGGCGATTTTGTGAATCGAATCAGCCAGGTCTATCTTGACCTCAAATATGTGGACGAGCAGAACGATAACTACACTCAAGCAAAAGCGATCGTTCTGAGTAAGGATACTCCTTTCGTTGACTGGTCTTTTCCAGTTATCAGTCCTACTTTAGGAAAGGTTGTTTACAGCGGTACAGTCGTTTTCAAGGATGGCACAGTTCAACCCATCGCGGAAACAACCGCAGCGACAGATACCATTTTGGTGCCCAAGGCTCCTCAAGATGTGCTAGAGGTGGCGATCGTTCCTGACTTATTAGATTGGACGAAACTGCGGCTAGTTAAAGTGTCACTTCAATATCAGGATGCTGACAACGAGATCAACGAAACGAAGGACTTCGTTCTGAGTCCTCAGAGAAGGGATATGCAGACCTGGAAGGTGGAGTTGAAGGATAAAACCAAGAACCAATTTACCTACAAGGTTGTGTATTACCTGACTAATGGTACACAAAAGGCAGTGAGTCCGCCTGCAACAACAGACAACACCATTATCCTGGAAATCCCTGAGATGTAGTTGTTTAAGGCACCAAGGAGTGGGAATCAAATAACATCAGATTTTGTAGGATGCGTTAGCCATAACGCATCAACCTTCTTAAGCGATGCATTACGCTACGCTAACGCATCCTACGCAAAAATTGCAGGTTATTCAATCCACAACCCTAAGTGTTTTAGCCGCACCTAGTATCCATTCCTGTAGAGGCACTGCTGAACTCAGATATAACTCTAAAGCGCACAGCCCTCTGGTAGGGGCGTTTCGCGAAACGCCCCTACACGATTCGTCATTCGAGCAGCAATGCCCTCGTAGATTTACTCTGGACACCTGTTGTCCACTCCACACAGACTTATTTGCACAATGAGGCTACGATGCTATATCTCAATCCTCCTTATTACATTATTGAGGGCGTGACGGTTTATCCCGATCATGCAGACCCGACACAATTTCACTATTTGCCTGCTATGCCTCACTTAACGACCGAGTTTGATTCGGTGGTGGGGCAAGAAATTCCTCAACTCTCATTATTCAAATATCGTGGAGAGGCAGGTTCTGGGGCATTCCTTAACTTTGAAGTTAATCTGGGAATTAATCAGGAAAAGTTGGAGGAAGTGCAGCGCAAACTGCAGCAGTTGCATGGGCTGCGGGATACTCCTCGAATGTCCCCTGTGATGGTGGAAGATGGGCAGGTACGGTTGATGATTTTAGGAAAACAGTCTCCTGATTCTACCAATGGACAGCCTGGAACGCCATCAACTGGAAGTAGTGCCCCTCAACCGCTTCCTGGACAACCCCAGTTTGTCCTAAAGCTGGAACATTACAGTAAACCTGCGTTATATAACGACCATCAAGCCATCTTTTCGGTGCAGCTTGACAGTGCAGGGGCAATGATGATTGAAGAGGCGCTGAAAGGAGAAATGATGCCCGTGGGAATTGTTTATTCTCTTGATTTTCTGGCGCTTCGTCCGGCTTACAACGTCAGTATTGTAGCGGACTGGAATCGAGTACAAACACACTTTAAGGAGTCCTTTGGGGCAGAAGTGCTGTTCTCATCGCTGCAAATTGACACGGTGGTTGACAAGTTAATTGAAGACCGAGTGATCGAAATCAATGTTGATACCTTTATTCCTGAAGGTGAGGATTCAGGTGATGTGCTGGGGCGACGGGATGAGGCGATCGCTGATTTCAAAGACATGATTCTAGAAAACTTCTTCGAACCGAGCCTTGACCCAATTAAGGAGAATGACAACGAATTTCTAGACACCATTGAACGTCTTAGCCAGCTTGCTCCAGCAGGAGCGGCGATGTTCCATTACAAGAAGGTAGACATCACTCGGATTGACCAGAAGCGAATGAACCTGGCGATGAGTGAGCGAACTACAGTGCGTCGGAGCATTCATCCTCAGGCACATTTACGGGGAATGTTTCGGTTGCTGCGCGATAGTCAAGGAACAGTGGGTCTGAGCCGTTTTGTGCGAGAAATTACTCTGGATGATCCCTGGTTTAAGCGGCGAGAAGTGTCGGCGCGATCGCTCCTAAACTTCAGCAATGATTCAGTAGACTCGGTGAACCTTACTCTCTGGTATGGTAATGAGCCGAAAACCCTAGTGTTAGATGCCGCAAACTCCACCGCAACCATCCGATGGAACAGCATTTTAGAGAATCGCTTAATGAAGCGAGAGGTGCGCTACAGCTATCGGGTGAATTTCAAAGATGTAGACACTGCTGAGCGACCGGGGGTATTGCAGTCCCCTGAATTAGTCACAACGGGCGATCGGTTTGAGATTAATCCACGAGGTGAAGGGTTATACTTCCTGGATGATATTCAAATTGGGGTGACCGACCGGTTTCCCTGGAACACTTATTCTTCGGTTGAGGTGCTGGTGAAATATGCTGATCCAGACAAACAAATTGACCTAGAAGAGAGTTTTATCCTCAAACCTGACCGACCAGAAGTGACTTGGAAACGGTTTCGCTTAGACCGCAAAAATGATGCGTTTAAGTACAAACTGATCTATCGCTCGGTGAATTCTGGCGATCGCGAGACGGCTTGGGAAACTACCACTCAAGAGCGTTTGACGATTCCCAATCCGACCCCCCGCAGACGAACGGTGACCGTGGTGCCAGCAGTGACCTGGAGCCTGGTTTCAATGATCTTTGTCGATCTTTCCTACCGAGATTTGGATAACGATATTTGGGTTGATGAGTCACTGTTTTTTGACAAAGATGCGAATAAACCAAAACACTTCGTGGTGGATCTGATTAATCCCGAACAGCGACGAGTCAGCTATGTAGTGCGGCTACTGCTAACCGACAATCGCCTGATCGAAGTGCCCCCTTCAGAAACGATGGGCGACAAGATCTTTGTGCGGGCAGATATGATGGGTCATCGAATTGTGACAGTGCAACCCGAACCCGTGGAATTTGGCGATCGCAATATTGCTCGGTTAGAGGTCAAGCTCAGGTACGAAGACCCCGATGCAGACTTACGATTTGCGGACACCTTCATCTTTACCTCGCCGAATGACAGAAACCTGTTTGAGTACGATTACGCTGATGCCCAAAAGCAAGCCTACTCCTGTACTGTCCGAACGATCTACACCAATGGCATGTCCAGGGAAACGGATTTAGGCGAGATCGAACGCGACCAATTGGTTTTGCGGGTGAGCTAACTCATTAATTTATTACCTACTTCAAGGAGGTGCCATGTTACAACTTGGCAGCAAAACAATGACCATTGAGGGAATCACGGTCTTTGCCGACCATGCTGACCCTCAACAATACTGGTTCTTACCTAATCCGGTCGATCTAGCGCGACGAGGAACCGACGAAGAACCCCAATTCACCCTGATTACATATCGACCTGCCGTAGCCAACAGCGGCATCTCCGGGGGTGGCTTCCTGACCCTGGAAGTTGAACTGAAGCTTAAAAAAGAACTGGAACAAAAAATTCTAAGCAAACTGGCTTCTGTCACTCGTGGTCGTCCGCGTCTTGCCGCCGTTCCCTTTGACGAAGGCACCGTGCAGGTGATGGCGCTGGACTTGCAGGGAGGCGGTGGCACTAATGCTGAGCCTGCTCCTCCCGGTGCATTTCGTGCTGTCGAAAAGATCCTCGGTACGACTAAACCAGCCCTTGGTGGCACGAACAATGCTGTCTTTGGACTCACTCTAAGTCAGGAAGGGGCGATCATTCTGCGCCAGGCGTTTCAGGAGGGGGGGAAGCCTGTCGGGGTGATTTACGACCTGAAATACACTGCCCTACGCCCAGCGCTTGAAGTCGAAATCACAGCAAACTATAAGCGCATCTATGATCACCTGAGTTTTGGTGTAGATTTCAGTGCGGGTGGACCTATCGCTGGTGTTCCGGTGTACCTGCAAGCGGGCGTCGATATGGCGTTCGAGAAACTCAAACAGGAAGGGATCATCCAGATTAAGGTGATTAACTTCTCTGACGCACAGGATCAGACCAATAAAGAGCAATGGGCACTGGATTTCTTTAAGGAAACGCTGCTGAATGAGTGGTTTAAACCCACGCTCGCCCCTATTACCTTTGACAATAACAACAGTGGCGGAATTCCCGGATTACCAGGAATTCCAGGGACGGGCAATGGGCAGGGCGGTACTCCCTCTCCGGGTAATGGAACTGCGGGGGGAAATACAGGGGGCAGAAACCCACAGGGAAATGGCACGGGGGAAAATGCGGGGGGCAGAAATTCAGGGAGTAGTTCTACATCAGGAAGTAGCTCTGCGCCAGGAGGTACCTCAGGTGGCAGTGAAAGGACGGCAACGACGGGAGAAGGGCGCAGTGCGATCGCCCTTCGTGACCGCGCTGAAACGGCATCAGCAACCGATGAGGTACAGCCCTATCAACTGTCCATTACTAGCGTTACACCCAACCGACCAGGCTACACCGTCACCCATACTCCCGTTGCCAACAGCACCCAGGTAACGTTGACCTTTGCAGGTGGCAGTCAACCTCCCGTCGTGAAAATTGGGGATGCTGTGCAAACATTAAATGCCTCACGACAGGTGACGCTGGACGTGCCTCCTGGTGCCAATCTGGCGATCGAGGCTGATTACCCACCGGCACTGCATGAGGAATCTTTCTACCTGTTTTTTGATTACGATAAACCACTTCAACCAGGCTGGTCTGCCAATCCTCCCAGCGCTACTTACCGACGCTATCTGAATAATGCGACAACGCCTCTAGACAGCCGTTTTCAAGCCAGCACAGGTAACATCCTTTCGATTGGCGGTGGCGCTCGTGGTGCGGCTGCCTTGCGGAACTGGATTCAAAATTCGCTCGCGGCTCCCAGACAAGTTCGCATTGATGCCTATGCCAGTTATGAGGGCAACAATACGCCACAGATGCAGCAGCGCAACCAGGATCTAAGCGATCGCCGCAGACAGGTTGCAGAAGGCATTATCCTCGACACTCCTAATCCTCCCGCTATCCTGTCCAATGCTGCTCATGGTCATACCGAAGCATTTGCCGCAGGGCGAAACGGCGATCCTACCGATCGGGTGGCGATTGTTCGAGGAATGGTGCAGGGAGATGAGGCGATCGCCCTTCGAGCTACCCTATCTCGCCCTGCCAATCAGCCAGGAGAACAGCCAGGCGGGGAACAGCCCGGTGGAGAGCAGCCCGGTGGCGAACAACCTAGCGGGGAACAGCCCGGTGGCGAACAGCCAAATGGTGAGCAACCTAATGGCGAACAGCCCAACGGGGAACAGCCAAATGGACAGCCTCCTCTCGGTATACGGCTTGCCTTCAGCCTCAAGAAGATCGAACAGATTGAGGACAAGGTGATCACGTTACGGTATAGCCGTACCGATGCAGTACAGCGAACCTACGCACCCCAAGGATTAATTGGTTTCCTAGCTCGTGATCTAGTGGGCACTGGACACTTTATTGATGTTGATCTGGATCATCCCTTTTTCCGCCAGATCGACGTAACTGTAGATGCACCTGTTGATCTGGAGCGACTGGGTTTAACGGCGATCGATGTAGCCCTGGATTATGGCAGTGCAGAAGATCCAGCTACCCTGAGACACAAAGACTTTACCTTTGACCGCAATAGCCCCAGAGAACAAAGCTATTCCTTCTTTATGAATCGGGCACTCGATCTGGGCTATCACTATCAGGTGCAGTATCACTTCGATCCGCTGTCGGGGTGGGATGGAAGTGCGTTCAGCTACGAATTTGCATCGCGTCCTACCCAAGATCGCACCTTGTTGGTTAATCCTTTTAATGACTTTGGTTTCCTTGAAATCAAAGTTCTTCCAGGAGATATCGACGCAGGCATGGTGGACTCAATCGATGTGCATTTCAACTACGAAGATCCCGGGAACTGGTCACGTAACAAGGTAATTACCGTTAAACCAGATTCAGGGGAACAGTTCTGGCGGCTGCGGCTCAACCGTCCAGAACAGCGCACCTACTCCTATCGGTTAGTTCACCATTTAAAAGATGGCTCAGTGCGAGAGGGGATTCCTACCACGACTCAGGCAACTACCCTTGTGGTTAACGATCCTTTTGAGGATTCGCTCAATCTTGAGTTTTTCCCCAACTATGATGCATCTGCTATTCGGATGTTGATTGTTGATGTGAAGTACGAAGATCCTCAGAACCATTACACCCGAGAGGAACGGTTGCGCTTTGAAGGGCAAAGCCTTGAGCCCCAGCAGCTACGGATTGCTCGAATTAATCCTCAACAGAAGACCTACACTTTCCAACTTACTGTTCTGGGAACAGATCACTCTGTTCGTCGGGAGCAACCCGTCACTACAGATGCAGCCGTCGTCTTTGTTGGTGAGCACTTGCAGCCAGTTTAAAGTGGGTAAGTCATAGCGTAAGGGCGGTTCGCGAACCGCCCTTACAGAGATTGGTGTATAGTCCGACTTCAAAAAACAATATTATTCAATTCATTCTCTTTAGGAAACTCATTATGACTGCGACACTTGCATCCATTCACCAATCAGATGTCCAGTCCAGTTTGGATGTTTTTGCTCAAACTATACCTGCTGCTGCCCAGCGTGCAAGTTCAGCGCTGCAAGTACTGCTTCAGGAAATGTATCGCGAACCCGATGAGGCGATCGCCTGGCAGGGCAGCTCTCTCACGGGTGATGGTTTCCCCCTTGAGTTTGCTTTTACTCCCGCAGATACCGACCTCCGCTACACAACTGAGGTTGGGACACCGCTCATTCCACCACCACAGCGACTTTCCTTAGCCTTTCAACAACTCGCTCAACTGGGTCATCCCGTTTCTCCAGCAATGCAGAATACATTTCGTCAAATGCAGCAGGGTGTAGACCTGCAATATGGAGCCTGGGTGGGAGGAAGACACAGCAACACCAGTGACAGCTACAAGCTCTATGTAGAAGTTCCTCAAGAGAATTCGTCTTTTTTAGAGCAAGCTCTTCGCACCCTGCAAATTCCCCATCCGCAACTGAGCGATCGCCCCCTTCCCCTGCGGATGCTTGGCTATCACCTCACAACACATCGACTCGAATCCTATTTTCGTGTCACTGATGCCACTCCCCATCATCTGAAAAACTTAATGATTTACTGTGGGCTGGGAGGGCGAACTCAGGAACTCCTGGAACTTCTGGAAGAAAGTTATGGATATGCTTTACGCTACAAACTACCGGGAGGCTCTATTGGCATTAGCTATTCCTTCTCTGCTGAAGGGGTGCTGCCGGTGTTCAGTTTATTTCTGTTTGGGCGGGTTCTTTGGGGAGGAGACGCAACCATTCGCCACAAGTTTAGCCAATTGACAAGCCGACAGAATTGGGATAGCAGCCTTTATCAACAAATCACTCAGTCTTTGGGCGATCGCAACCTCTGCACAACTCATCATGGCATGGTGGGATTTATTGTTCCTCCAGATGGAGCGATCGTTCCTAGCCTGGGAGTACGTCCAATAATTTTGTAAGTAACGTTCATCGGTAGGAATATAAACTCTGCGAATTTAGAACTGTGTATAATGAGAGCGTCAATCAGGAGGTAGCTAGGGTTCCACTGTTAACTTTACAGGCTTGGACCGAGCGCTACATAAAGTCGCTACGCGGCAGCACCTAGAGGAATAAAACACCAGAGGGGTTGGTTGACATGCTTTTGCATGTCTTTTTATCCCAAGGAGTTTTGTTCTGTGACTTCTTTAGCACTGTCTCTGGTTGTTGCGGCGGCTTTTATTCACGCAAGCTGGAATTTTTTAGCCAAACGAGTGAGCGGTGGTGTTACTTTTGTTTGGCTGTTTGGTGTGCTTTCTACTCTGCTTTATGCGCCACTCGCGATTGCCATTCTAGTTAAGCAGCATCCTCACCTGGGCTGGGAACAGCTTAGTTTTATGGTTGGCAGTGGTGCCATTCATGCGGTCTATTTTTTGCTATTGCAACAGGGTTACCGAGTGGGAGATTTATCGCTGGTCTACCCGCTGGCACGAGGCACAGGACCAATGCTCTCCACAGTAGGGGCGATCGTCTTGTTTGGAGAACACCCGACACCTATTGCGATCGGCGGTACTGTTCTCATTGCTGGAGGAATTTTTCTATTTACCTCTCAAGTAACTAATAAAGCGACGCAGAGTGGAGGAGCTAACCTTATGCAAGCGATTAGCTATGCTCTACTCACAGGTGCTTGCATTGCTACTTACACGCTGTGGGATAAATATGCCGTAAGCCAACTGGCAGTGCCTCCTCTACTGCAAGATTGGGCATCTAATCTGACTCGTGCTGCATTAGTTACCCCCTTCACATTGTCCCGGCTTGGGGAAGTAAAGCAGCTCTGGCAAACCTATCGTCGAGAGGTCGTTGGAGTAGCAGTTTTGTCTCCTTTATCTTATATATTGGTTCTCACTGCGTTAACCTTTAGCCCAGTGAGCTATATTGCTCCTGCCCGTGAAATTAGTATTGTCATTGGAGCATTAATGGGAACACAGTTGTTAGCTGAAGGTAATGCCAAAGGTCGACTCATAGCAGCGAGTTTGATGGTTTTAGGAGTCATCGCTTTGGCAATCGGATAATACCCATTCCAAAAATTAGGGCTACAGATGGAAGGGCACCCCGCTACGCAGGGTGCCCTTCCATCTGTAGCCTCTTTAGAGAAACGTTATAACAAACACCGATTGCTTAGGCGATCGCCATAAAATCAGCGCTCGTGAGTGAGCCAGCTACACCATTAACCCGGGCTAGGACTTCATTCTCAAAGCTGATGAGTGCGGTCTTGCCGCTTTGTCCCAGAGACAATTGAGCAAAAGTTAACCCATCTGCTAGTCCGATTTTGTCCTCACCCAGCTTAAAGTCCCGAACCACATCTGTACCTTCACCAGGGGCAATGACAAATGTGTCTATACCCTTGCCACCATAAAGGAGATCGCTACCTCTTCCACCCGAAAGTAAGTCGTCCCCATTATCTCCCCAAATTGCGTCATTGCCTTCGTCACCGTAAAGGGAATCATTGCCGCCCTTACCGCCGAGGCGATCGCTTCCAGCACCTCCATAGAGGATGTCATCGCCCCCTACAGGGCTGCCACTAGAGGGTCTATTAGCATCACCCCGCAGTACATCATTCCCTGCCTCGCCGTAGAGCGTATCGTTGCCCCCGCCACCAGCAACTACATCATTGCCTTTGTAGCTATAGATGATGTCGTCCACATCATCAGAACCAACCAACTGCTCACTAGCAGCACTACCAGAAATCGTGCCAGGAAATACCAGACCCAGTTCTGGGAGGGGAGCCAGGTTGTCGCTGTAAATCCAGCGATCGAAGAATGATACTAACTCTTGTCCACTGACTTCTTCTGCAACGGCAATTAAGTCCGCAGTTTTAACATTGCCGCCCTTAAAGCGATCATAATACGTCTGCACGATGTCGAAGAAGCTATCATCACCAACCTCTAGCCTTAGCGCATGTAACCCCAACGCTCCCCAACTGTACACTCCATTGTTGAAGAGATTATCAGCAGGAGGTTCACCAGGCGACACCAACTGATTAAGACGAGTGGCAACCTCGTTATACTGTCCTTCAACCCACTCATCCAGGGCTTCATCTCCTCTGCTGTATTCAATCCATAGCCCTTCCGAGTAGGTCGCAAACCCTTCGTTCAACCAAATATCACTCCAGTCTGCTAGAGCTACCTCATTACCAAACCACTGGTGCGATAGCTCATGGGCAATGGTTTCTTCTAGGGTAGGTGAGTCTAGTAAATCTGAGCCAAAGATAGATAAAGTTTGAGTTTCCAGTGCTCCACCCGTTTCAGCATCTACGACGACAGAGCCATACACCTCAAATGGATAGGGTCCAAAGATCTCGCTAAAGTAATCTAGCATCTCTGGCTGAAGGTCAAACGGCGCAAGCTTCTCCTCTGGAAGTCCTTCCGCAAAATAATTGCGAATGGGTACACCGGATGAGCTTTCTGAAGTCTCAATGTTAAAACCACTGCCAATGTTTACCGTTGTCAAGTAACTCACCATTGGATCGCGAGCTTCAAACACATAAGTGGTCGAATCGCCGTTATCAACCGTTTGTTCCAACACTCCGTTAGCAGCCACCTCATAGGACTCTGGAACCGTCACACGGAAAGTGTACGAGGCTCTATCCAGGGGGTGGTCATTGACTGGGTAATAGTTGGCAGCTCCATCTGGCTCACTCAGAACGAAGTTTCCGCCATCAACGATGACCCATCCGGTTGGTACAGGGAAAGTAAAGGCAACCGAATCAATCTGTGTTGGGGCACCGTTGTAATCTACCGCCACCGTAAACGCTTCACCTTCAGCCAAAGGATCTGCTGGTGTAATGGTTAACTCTTGCCCATCGCGACTAAACTCTGCGGGCTTTCCGTTGACAATAATCTCGTCAATGGTGAATCCGATAAAATCTAGATTAAAACTGCTCAGATCTTGGGTTGCGATCGCCTCGATTGTGGTAGTTGCATCGAGCGTACTGGTGTCAACATCAGTAACATTGAGATCAAGGGTGTAATGTTGAGTATCATAGCCACTGTTGCCAAAACCCGGATAAAGTGAATCACCTACACCTGCGCCTGCACCGCCCACGGTGGAATCTGAAGTTTTAGCAGCGCTGGAAGTTGTTTGAGGCAGAGAGTCGCTCAAACCAAAAAAGTTACAGATCGTACACATGCGTTAAAAGAATTGTTGCGAACTAATAGGACTTGAGGAAATTTGAAGAGGGCTTGGGTTTGCGATCGCTACAAGCGTAGCTCAAGCGAAGTAGTGACGTGTTAACCAGTTGCTGACGCACTTTTGTTAATGGATGTAAGCAACCCTAGATCAGGTGTGAGAAGCGTATCCCTAAGGAGTATGCTTCTCGCAACTTGCTTGTCTTACAGCTGATTTAGAACTGCTAGGTTACACAGGGTTAGGGATCTCTGAACAAGTGTTCAAGCAAAATGAAAATATATCTTATACCCAATCACAGCAAGATTACCGCAGGTCTATAAACGCTGACATTTGGTGGTTAGTCAGTACTAACCAGTACTGAAATAATATGAACTCGATTGTCGATCGCTAGACGTTGTAGATAAATTTGCGTTATCCTGATCAAAACTCCTCAAGTCCAAACAGCAATGAAGTAGTATCCCGAAGCCGAGCACCCAACAGAGTCGTTTACTAAATAGTTGAAATCAGCCGGGCTCTCGATATGGCAAAACAGACGTGAGCTAAAATCACTCTCTGCTCTGGCTTCTTAAGCTTTTACACAACGAATATCGCTACGCTATCAGCACTCTTGCAGTTTTATTTTGTAAGGAGGTAGTGGATGTCAAACGATCGACAGCCCTACTTAATTGCTGAGAACTTGAGCTATGAACTGAATTCCACACATCTTTTTCAAGGGATTCATCTCAGTCTCTCAGCAGGTGACCGAGTTGCCTTAGTCGGCTCCAACGGAGTCGGCAAATCAACATTGCTCAAACTTTTGTCAGGTGAGTTTCCACTTAGACAGGGATCAGTAGTTCGCAATGGTTCAACCTATTATCTGCCCCAGATCAGCACCATTCGAGAGTCCATTCAATCAGAGTCCATTTTTAATTTTCTTAACGCCATCTCTAACGAGTGGTGGGAGATTGAACAGATTCTCGAAACGATATTTAGCACTACTCTAGATCTGTCGCTGTTAATCCAAAACCTGAGCGGTGGAGAGTTGACCAAATTGCTTCTAGCAGTGGGGTTAGCGCGATCGCCCGATCTCTTGTTTCTGGATGAACCGACTAATCATCTTGATTACCTGTCACTCGAAGAACTGCGGCAGTTCCTTTGCCAGTTTCAGGGTGCATTTGTGATTGTCTCGCACAAACCTTTCTTTCTAGATCAAGTGACCAACACAACCTGGGAACTCACACCTGAAGGATTGCAAGTTTATGGCGGCAATTATTCCCTATACCGGGAACAAAAGCAGCTAGAACACTCAGCACGAATGCGATCGCATGAAACTGCCCGAAAAGAACTCAAACATGCGAAAACGTCTGCCTTGCGCGAACAGGAACGAACCGCTCAATCGAGCCGCAACGGTCGCAGGCGACAGCTGAATGGCGATATGCCACGCATTGCAGCAGGAGGTTTAAAGCGGCAAGCCGAAGCAACGGCAGCAACGTTGAAAGTGAAACACGATCAGGCGATCGCGACTGCAGTTCAGAAAGTTGCAGCGACCAAAGTGAGAACACATAAAACAACCAGCATTCAACTAGAGGGAAAAAGTCAAAAACACAGAAATTTAATCGAGATCAATCAGGCAAATCTTTGGGTCGATCATCGTCTGTTGCTCAAAGAGATTCAGCTTCAGGTTGAGAGTGGCGATCGCATTTCGATTGCAGGTGTTAACGGTTCCGGTAAATCCTGTTTTGTGAAAGCAATTGTGGGGATTGAAGCAGCCCTAGCTCAACTTCAGGGTAATGTTCGACTCGCGCAGATGCAGATTATGTATCTTGATCAGAGCTATGAGTTTGTCGATCACACTCAAACGGTTCTGGAAAATATGCAGCGGGCAAATCCGGCTCTCAACTATCAGCTATTGCGGCAACAGTTGGGACATTTTCTGTTCTTCAATGACGATGTATACAAACCTGCATCGGTGTTAAGTGGTGGAGAATTGGCGAGATTAGCGATCGCCATGATTACCATCTCAGAACTTGATCTGCTGATTCTCGATGAGCCGACCAACAATCTTGACATTACAACCGTCGATCAGATCGTTGAAGCATTGAACGAGTATCAGGGCGCACTTTGGGTGATTTCACATGATCTAGATTTCTTAAGTCGGATCAACATCACCCGATCATTTCGTCTAAAGCACCAAACGTTGCAGCAAACAATGTATCTTCCCAGTGAGCGATCGCACTATTACAACGAGCTTCTGGAGTGTGAAGACTTCAATGGAGATGAGTAGCAGCGCTAGTTTTAGAGGATTGAGAACGCGACTCATTGGCTCATTGACCTGACTGACAAAACGTGAAGAGGAGGAAGGTTCAGTTTACCTAAAAGCCTAAGGATGTTCCTAGCTGGCGACTGCGTCCGTAAGCAATGGTCATCGCCATCAGCACAATGCCTAATGGGGTAAAAATCCAGCCGGAGTGAGTTTGCTCTAAACCAAACCCTAGTCCAGCCCAGGCAAATGTAGAAACGAATTCCAGGAACCCTAAAAGTGGGTCGCCTTGAACGTTTTGTCGTCGCTTAAACAAATCAGACAGAGAAATGGGACGGGAATTCCACAGGCGCAAGACTGCCGCACTGGTGGTAGCGCAAAGGAACACAAATAGCGGTGCCAGCCACGCTTCGCCTTTCACAATGAGTGTGATAAACAGGGGAGACAGCAACAACCAGACCGGAATTAAGGCAGCTAGTAATTTCAGACGGCGCAGGGTGGCACTGTTCACCGGAGAGGCTTTGAGCAGATCGGCAGCTTCTTCACCAGAGACACAGATTTGGGTGAGGGACTGAACCAGGGTGCTGCCCACAAAGGTGCTAACGGTGGCCACAAAGGTGGAAAGGGAGGCGATCGCCACCCCCATATCTCCTCTCGACACAATCACCAACGCTGGAATCAAAAACAAGATTTGCAAAAAGATATTGGAAATCAGATAAGGATTGCGCCGAATAATGCGCCACTCTTTGAACAAAACCACACGGTTAAACCCACTGGTAAAGCGTGTGGACTGATCAGGACGAAGCTGCCGCTGCTTGCGGGTCATCGATTGCTGCGTTCCTGCAACGAAGGAGCGGTGCAGCGTTTCTACGGTGAGCCACGCCAGTAAGCCACTAGTCAAAAGCGTCAAAAGTGTGGCGATCGGGTCCAAGAAAATCGTTTTAGCAGGAAACCAGATCAGGCTGTCTGCCCCAAGCAGGCTACCTGTACGAAACCAGTCCTGCACCTGCAGCCAAAATGCTCCGCTTGCCCCGCTGATCCCGTTGATCGAGTCTTGACTTACCAGGTTTGGCAGTTGAGCACCTAAAAATACGATGGCGCTAAAGAAAACGGTGAGAACCTGAGCAAAGACGCGTGCCCGTTTTGCGCCAAACAGCCGCACCAACAACAGTGACAACAGCATCGATAGGCTGGTAGCGTAAAGGCTGATTCCAATTAGAGCTGGATAAAGACCGAGTAGTCGCGGCACGCCCACAAGAATTGCAATCAGACTAACCGGCACAACCAGCAAGCAAAAGCCCAGGAAAGTTTCAACCACCACTCCCAGCAAACGACTCGCAAAAACAACTTTGCTGGAAATGGGCGAAGCAATTAGCAGATCCAGATCACCCCGATCAAACAGGGCCACAATACTCTGACCCATTGCTTGAATGAAGGCGTAGAAAAATCCGACCAGCCAAATCATTACAGCCGCCCATACAGCAGGTTCAGGAATCGTGTCAAAAGAAACCTGCTGCCGCACCGGGGACAGAGCAAACCAAGACAGGGTAAATAGCACCGCTATCAATAGCCCAAACGCAAACGCCAGGGCAATCAACAAGGTTTTACTTCTCATCTCACGCCACCACAGGCGCAACTCATGCCACAGCAACCAGGGTAAAGTACCGACTTTCATCCTCTTTGCCCCTCTGGTTGCGGGTCGTTAATGTCTTGGCTCTGAGTTAAATCTAAAAAGACGGTTTCCAGAGTGCCACCTATTTCACCGCTTTGCATCCTCAGTTCGTCTAAAGTGCCTTCTGCAATCAGCTGTCCGTGATTAATGATGCCAATCCGCTGAGCCATGCGTTCGGCAATTTCCATGATGTGGGTCGTGAGAATAACGGTGTTGCCCTGCCGTACATAGTCTGCCAGCATATCTTTGACCAGGCGAGCAGCAGCAGCATCCAACCCAGACAGCGGTTCATCCAGAATGATGAGTTGTGGCTGGTGAATGAATGCACCCGCTAGACTGAGTTTTTGTCTCATCCCGCGAGAGAAAGTTTCACTCAGGTCGCCTCTCACGTCCCACAGGTTAAGCTGTTTTAGCAAGTCTTGGGCGCGAGTTTCTGCCTGAGTTGCAGGAATTTCCCACAGACCTGCCACAAATTCTAGATATTCCATTGGACGCAGTTTGCCGTAGAGCAGCGGTTCGTCTGGCAAGTACGCTAAAACCCGCTTTGCAGCGCTGGGATTTTTGGTGATGCTGTGTCCTTGAATCAGGGCGTCGCCGCTGTCTGGTTGAAGCAGTCCAGCAACCATTCTCAAGGTGGTGGTTTTGCCCGCGCCGTTTGGCCCTAGCAGGGCGTAGAGAGAGCCTTGAGGAATCTGCAGGCTGAGGCGATTGACGGCTTCATGAGTGCCATAGCGCTTGCTGAGTGTGACTAGTTTGAGGGCAATTTTCATGCGAGGAACCTGTTGAAGCGGTAGACGAGCTACGAGGTAATGGTGACATATTTAGGTAGGAGCAGGGCGATCGCCAAAGTAAACGTTACGAGACACACGGCGCATCGGAGCTATACACAAGAACGGTTCAACGAATCGAGAAATTGCTGAACAGCCCTACATTGCGGAAAGAACGTTGAAAATTCATGTAACTCACTTTTCGATCGCTTGAATCTACGACATCGTGCCCAAGTGATTCACGCTAACTCAGTCTATCGAGTAAATTGAGACCAGCCAATTGCCCCAAGAACGATTAGGTTTGCTGACCAAAACAGCAGCATGAGCCACAGCAAGCCAAGCAGTCCGCGATCGCGATTACTCCTCTTTTCAGCATCCGCTCTCATCAGCTGTTGCCCCTGCCATAGTTGCCAAACGCGAAATGCGGTGTAGAGCGAACCAATGATGAGTACTAGACCAGAAGGAAAAACGCCACTAAGAATTTGCTCAGTGATAATTTGAATGATAAGAACCAATAGATAAAATCCCAGGATTGATCTGGCTCTAGGACGACGCAGGTGAGCCAAAAATGAAATTCCAGGCAGGATCAATCCAATCACGACCGCAGCCTGAAGCCAAATCCTTATGAGGTGCTGCTCTGTCTGACTGTAATTGAGTTCAGTTGGAATAGGCAATACATTTGCTTCGAGCAGCCAACCGCCCAATAGAATCAGGAGTGTGGCACTGACGATAAATGAAAGTGTTGTTTTCCAATCCATGATGATTGTTTCTAACTGCAACATTCTGCCATCAGCAGTGGCTCATTCTTGCATACCTTCTATGTGACCTGTCTACAACTGGAGAAGCTCCAACTTCCACTGGAAGCTGGAGCTTGTTATCAGCCGTCACTCAGCCAGAGCTTGGTAACGAGAAACCACCAGTTCAAAGTTCAAATAACGTTATAACGTTTCTCTAAAAAGAGGCTATAGATGGAAAGGCACCCCGTTCCCATCTGTAGCCCTAATTTTTGGAATTGATATTTAGATGGTGGTGAAAACTGCCTCTACCAGAGTACTTGCATTTACCTGTCGGAGAATTGCTAGAGTTTCTTCGCCCAGCAGAATTCGAGTGTTTTGACCCGATTGAATCACGGATAGCTGCCCGAAGGTTAAGCCTTCTGTCGGTTCGATTCGGTCTTCGCTAACCTGAAAGTCGCGGATCGTGTCGGTTCCTTCGCCTGCTGCCAGGACAAAGGTGTCGCGACCCCTGCCGCCTACTAATCTATCGTTGCCTAAGCCGCCGCGCAGCAGGTCGTCGCCATTGTCGCCAAAGAGATGATCATTGCCTGCTTCGCCGTGGAGTTTGTCGTTGCCACCTTTACCGCCGATCCGGTCATTGCCTGTGCCGCCATAAAGAATGTCGTCGCCGCCTGTGTTGCCGCCCGTGCTGGACTGGTTGCGATCGCCCCTCAACACGTCATTGCCTGCACCACCATAAATGATGTCGTTGCCCAAACCACCTGCGATCGTATCGTTTCCGCCAAAGCCATTGAGAACTTCATCATCGGCAGTGCCGACCAGGGTTTCTGCATCTGGGGTGCCAACGATGAGGGTTCTAGCAGAGGGATTGCGCGGATCATAGCTGCTGGTGTCGATGTCTAAAGGATTTGGGAAGCTACTGGCGACATTCTTCCAGGGGACAAACTTGAAGTTGCCGCTGGCGTTGACCAGTTCTCCATCGTCTTCAACAATCAGGGCAGGTTCATTTTGCTGATCGTGGACGACCAGCAGCCCAGAGAGGAAGTTGGGTCCAAGCGGTACGTTAATCACGTCTAAGCCGTCACTGCCGTCTACGCTATCGATGCCATTCGCTTCACCCACGATGAAGCTACCCAGGTAGGCGTTGTCACCTTCGCGGCTATAAACGGCAAAGGTGCTGTCGCCCTGGCTGGAAGCAATTAGATAACCCGTACCATTTGCGCCATAGTAGAGAGCCAATCCTTCTACGTCGGCTTCAAGGGCGTTGCCCTCGGGCTTCACTGCGTCGATCAGCACGCCTTCGTCGCCGCCTTCTGGCTCTGCGGAGAATTTGTAGATGCCGACCTGTTCCTGACCGATGTAGAGATAGCCCAGTTCAGCGTCTACAACTACACCTTCAGTGAGGGGATCTCGTCCATCAGTGGGAACGGGAACGGTGAGAACTCGAACGATTTTGGCATCCACTTGTCCTTCGCCGTTGTCGATCAGCTCCAGCTGAGCAATTTGGTTGCCGTCGGACTGGGTGACGAAGGCATAGGCTTTGCCCGTAATGGGACTAATGTAGTTTGCTACCCCGTAAGCGGTTTGTTCGCCATCATCTATGCCAAAGAGGGTTTCCAGAATGTCTGGAGCAGTGATGTTGGTTAACTGGCGGGTTTCTGGATCGATGCGATAGATGGCGATGGTGTCGTTAAGGCGATCGCTAGCGATCGCCAGATCCACCGTTTCACCACCCAGATTAAAGCCATACAGTGTATCGACGTTGTTATAGCGCAGGTCTTCGGGAGAGTCAGGGGCGATCGTTTGTAGCAATTCCCCGTTCAGGTCGTGTACCTGCAAGCCGCCATTCTTGAGCGCTGTGACCACCAGACTGAGCGAAGAGTCGGTTGAATGCACATAAATTGCGGGATCGTCTGCACTGGAGAGAGCTGGCCCGCTGGGCGGTTCCTCGATGTCAAAGGTAGGTGGCGTTTCAACCGTAGGTGCTACGACGGGAATCGTGTCTAAATCCAGGCTTAAGGCGATGAACTGTGTCACCTGAGTGTCGCTGAAGTTATTGTCACTGACCACGATCAGCGATTGACGACCATCCGCCAGCTTTGGTCCTAGCGCCAAGCCTTCCAGGTTGTCTGGCGTGATGCCGAAATCAGCAAAGTCGAGCAGTTCTCGTTTAGAAACGGTTGGGTCAACCTCAAAAGCAACGCCGTCTTCAAATAGCAGGCTGTCTCTGCTGCTAATATCCAGCGCGCCCTGAGTGCTGATTTCATAGAGCTTGACGGTGTTGCCTACGCCTGTGGAGAAGGAGCGCTCTAGGGCTAGCAAGGTGCCGCTGTTGTCGATCGCCAGCAGTTCAACCAAACCATTCGTGCGGAAAGCATCTGCCGGAACAGGCGTTTCAGCGACCGCATCAACTTCATAAATGAACTCCTGCACGGGTTGTCCAATGAGCAGGTCATATTTGATGATGCGGGAAACGCTTTCCTGCTCTAGGTCTGCCGCTGGTCCGTCCTGGTTGAGCGCATTTTCAGTAGCGGTGTAGAGGTAGCGACCGTCGGGGGTAATGGTGGCGCTTTCAAAAGCAAGGTTGTTGCGAATGCCGCTGCTGTTATTGGCGGTGGGGAAGTATTTGTCGGCGATCGCCAATTTCCCAATTTGCTCCCCATTCAGCGAAAACTGATTCACAAACGGGCTAATCAGTCGAGTTGCGTCACCCTCAGAGGAGACATACAGGGTGCCATCTGGGGAAAGGGCAATTCCCTCTGGGTCAAGGCTAAGTTCAGCAGACGGATTGCCTGACTCATCCAGCAGAGTGGTTACGTCTTCAAAGCTAATATCGCCGTCTCGCAGTTCTCCAGCGCTCAGGTCAATCGACAGCGTGTAGAACCGAGCTGGGTTAAATTGGCTGCGATCGTCCGCAATGCTGTAGTAAATGTCGTTAGCTGCGTCATAGGCAATTCCTGACAGTCCGCCAACCTGAGTTCCCTCAAAGGTGAGGGAGGTTGGAAACGTCACTTCTCCCAAGAAATCTACCCCCGCCACCGTTTGTCGATTCCGGTCCGCCGCAGGCTCCGTTGCCAGGTCAACCCACACCAGCCGATGGTCAGAACTGGGAAACGGAAAGTTGCCCACCAACCCAAATTGAGGATCATCGCTAGTTGGCCAAAATACCTGAGCGTCAGTAATCTCCAAATTTTGGGAAGGCAGCACATAGTCAGCCCTCAGATTGCCCGGAGTCGTATCAGCAAAATCTGCCGTGTCAAAGGCAGGATTGTTGGTGTGAGCCGTATTTGCACCACTCTGACGCTCTGATGCATCCACTGCACCCTCGCTGCTGGGTGTGACGCTAGTGTTGATCAGCGGGTTGTTAAGCAACTGGAGAACGGCATCTTCAACGCTGTCGCCATCAAAGGGGTCAGCATTCTGGTCGCCCGCAATCACAAACTTGGAGCCATCCGCCAAGCCGCCAGTATCGCCCGCATCGTCGTAGATGTAATCGCCTTCTCCTGGAGTTATATAGTCTGACCAAAAGCGAATCTCGTCGTGGTTGCGGCGACCGTTGCGGTCTTCCGGTCCGTCAAACACGGGTGGCGTAGGATGGCTGGTGAGAAAGTGAATCGTCTCGCCATTCACCTCAATCGGAATATCCCAGTGACTCTTGGACGAGAGCCGGAATGCCGCTAACTCTTCCGCTGAATACCAGTCGTTTGCCTCCGGCGTGTTGGGGTCATCGGGCAGCAGTGCCCCCGGCATGTCTTTCCACAGGAAATTTTGGAAGGTGCGGACATTCTCAGTGTCAATCGGGTACTTGGAATAAACCACCATGCCATACTGACCGGGAAAAAAGCCAAACCCAAAGGCATCATCTGGCCCGCTCACCCTGCCGTCATTGTTCAGGTCAGAGCCAGAGGGAATGCCCGTGTTGGAGGGCGCGATGTAGTAATAGGGATATTCAACCGGGTCAACTCCGTTTTGGCTGACACCCAGATAGTTTTGCTGAAACAGCTCAGCAGCAGTGCCGCTTTCATCAAAGTCAAACTCGTTGATCAGCAGCACATCCGGATTGGTTCGCTGGATGATTTCTGCGACGGTCTTAGCCTGAGCATTGTCGGGGGTGGACAAATCGGTAACTAGTTCGCCTGCGTTGTTGCGGTTCAGCGAGGCGTTGAACTGGGCAAAACGAACGGTATCGGGATGTACCATGAAAGCTTCCTTGACGAGGTAAAGTTTTATTCCTGGAAATGGAAAAAGCTAGCGGTGTATAGGTTTAGAGGGCTTAAACCGGGTTACCGCTCAGGAAGATATCACCCGCATCTAAAGGCTGGACTATGGGAAGCTTATGGTTTGGGTAATAAGTCCAAAAGAAATTTTCGATTTTTGTTTGACAAATCCGCCTTCTTTCGGCACACTAGATATTGCCCCTAACGGGGGACTGTAGTTCAATTGGTTAGAGCACCGCCCTGTCACGGCGGAAGTTGCGGGTTCGAGCCCCGTCAGTCCCGTAGAGCTGTACAGCGACGCTAGTCTGCCATCGATGACAGACTAGCGTCGCTAAAGTCTTAGTAACAAACTATTTGTCGCTTTCTTATCCATCCGCTTGAGCTCCATTCTTTACTAGAATTGAAAAGAGCAAGTTATTCCGTGATTGCGAGTTGAAGCAAAGAAAATCTAACTATCTCTTACTGTCTCTCCTCAATTCCTTGGCTGACTTTGACGGTCAGATGTTGGAAGAAGCAGTTGGCATACTTAATGATTTAAGAAAATGCTCTAACCCAGTACCGCCTCTTTACACCGACGTGTTTGGTTTACCGCTGTCAGCAACTTGTACTGATTTGGTAGAACGTGTAGAAATCCTGTCTGAGGAGCAGCTTGCGATCGCAAGCTATGCTTTTCAGGTATTTCGCTCTTATGAGCAAATGCTGAGGGTTGACACAACAGAAATGGCTCCTCGGCAAAGGGCAGCGAGTGAAGCGCAGATGGAGCGGGTTCGGCTTTTGATTGAGCGAACGAAGTCAGCACTGGTCGAAGCGATCGGAGAAAGAAATGAAAAATAATTGGGTATAGCAACTCGCTACTGAGCAAGAAGGTCTATCTATAGAGAAAGAGGAGTTGTCCTTGCGGTAGAGTTATCTCGAAAAGTCAGCCGTTACGCTATTAGGCACTAAATCACCTCTAGACTAATAGCCGCAAGGACAAAATTTGGCGATCGCCTAACCCTTCCGTTATGACTCCTCCACTCACTCAGTTTTTTCAGGGAAACTCCCTTTCGGACTTGTTCGCTCAGGATATTAGAGACAGGTATTATGGGCTGCTTTTAAACTATCCCGCAACTGCAAGCTGGGCTGCTTATCCCAACGTGCAAAAATACTTTCTGCAAGATGGCAGCAGTGAAGCCACAAAGACATCCTTTGACAAAATTTGCCAGAAAGAACCCTGGAAAAACCTGGCAGTCCTAGGTAATACTCTTACGGGTGTGGCAATCAGACCCCCTCAAAACCAGCTGATGCAATACTGGCGAGAGCATTTCGGCTTTGATGATACTCATTTGCAGATGATGGATTGCTCAACTTATCTAGATGAGTTGAGTGGCGATCGCCTTGACCAGGTGATTGTCTTATTTCCGTTTGATCGGTTGGCGCATGAAAAGCACGCCGTTAACCCAGATACTCACTACCGCCTGCTCAGTAAAGCTGCGCTTTCTGAGTTGGGGATTCCCTGTCCAACTTATCAAACCTATGAGTTGGATCAGATTAGCCTGGATCAAATTCAGCTTCCTCAACAGTTTCCTTACCTGATCAAGACATCTCACGGACTTTCGGGTGAAGGAACTTACATTATTCGCAGTCACAGCGATCTCAACTATTGCCTGGAAGAATTGCAGAAGTACTTGTCGATCAACTTGTTAAAGACAATCATCGTTTCGGAGTTTGTCAAGCATGAGGTTAACAACTACTGTGCCCAGTTCTATGTGAATAAGCAAGGTGAGATTTCGTTAGTTGGTGTAACTCAGCAGTTAGTTAGCTCCGAAGGGAACTACTTAGGAGGGTTAATCGACTACACCGACGATATGAGTAAGTTCTCCGAAATGATTACAGCGATAGGACAATATGCTCATCAACAGGGATATTTCGGAGTAATTGGCTTCGATATATTAGAAGACCGAGACGGAAGACTCTACGGAATCGATGCCAATTTTCGCATCAATGGTTCAACGCCGCTTTGCTTGCAGCGCCATCAACTGTTGAAGCTGGATAAGGCGATCGCCAAATATTCCAGCGACTACCGCATGGAAGGAACTCTCGACGAAATTCTCACCACACTGAGGCCGCAGCTAGAGCGGAAAGATTTTCTGATTCTCTCGGCGTTGGAGAAGGTGAAATACGGCAAAATTTACACTGAAATTTATGGCATTGTCGCCGGAGAAACGCTCCAGGAAATGCAGCAGATTGAGCAAAACCTGCACGATCAGGGATTGCGCTTAACAAGTTAAAACACCACTTTTGAATCGCTTGAATCGCAGGATTTTTGATTAATGAATTTAACTTATCAAGGTTTACTCACTTTTGTTGTTTTGGCGATCGCCACACTCCTTTTCTCAGTGTCGCTAGATCGATGGTGGCGTGAACGCAGCTATGACCTGGATGGTAAAACAGTCTTGTTAACCGGAGGTTCACGCGGATTAGGTTTAGTCATGGCACGTCAACTCGTCCAGTCGGGGGCACGAGTTGCCCTCTGTGCGCGAGATGAGGACGAGCTAGAACGGGCGCAAACGGAACTAAAGCAAGGGGAAGTCCTGGCAGTAACGTGTGACGTCACCGATCAAACTCAAGTTGAGCAGATGGTGCAGCAAGTTAAGGACCGCTTTGGGTCGATCGACATTCTAATCAACAATGCCGGAACAGATATTGTCGGACCGCTGGATAGCCTCACCATGCAGGACTACGACGATACAATGAAGCTGCATTTTTGGGCACCGCTTTACACCAGTTACGCTGTGCTGCCAGAGATGCGTCAGCGCAAAGCGGGCAGGATTGTGAATATCTCCTCTATTGGCGGCAAAATAGTATCTCCGCACATGGTGGCTTACTGCGCCAGCAAATTTGCCCTAACCGGACTATCAGAGGGAATGCAGACTGAGCTAGCAAGCACTGGAATTGCCGTTACAACAGTTTGCCCTGGTTTCATTCACACGGGTGTGGTTGATCACGCCATTGTGAAGGGTCAGAACCGCAAGGAGTTTGCCTGGTTTAGTATTAGTGACTCACTGCCACTGCTTTCTGCCAGTGCTGAAGAGGTCGCTCAGCGGACGATCAAAGCCCTCAAGCGAGGAGATGCAGAAGTGATCGTGCCTTTTCCGGCTTGGCTTTCTGCCAAATTTGCTGGGCTATTTCCGGGACTCACTGCAAACCTGCTCAGTCTGACAAATCGGTTACTGCCTAAATCTGGTGGAATGGGTCAAGAACGTGCCTTTGGCAGAGATAGCCACTCATCCTGGGCACCTTCCTGGCTGACCGCGTTGAGTAATCGAGCGGCACAGCGCAACAATGAAGTTCCGGTCGCTGAACCCAAAAGCAATACCACGGTGAAGTTGCTCGAACATGAGCAGCACTCCTCACCTACCGAAGCAAAACAGCCATCTGCTGAAGTGACACAGTCTGAGGTGACACAGTTACCTGAAGGATCTACGGTAAACGGAACATCACTCACCGAACAAGTCCAAGTCGGAACATCCTCAGCGGAATTGTCCCCGTAGAAGATTGATCAAATTGGTTTTCCGTTAATCGGGAGTCCTCAGCGTAGGGGCAGTTCGCGAACCGCCCCTACGCTGAGGTTTGTAGCTAATACAAGTGGAAACTCCCGTAATCTCCAGCTATAAATTAGCCATTTACGGAGACTTGAACTGTTGTGGGTGAGGACTTTACTGGAGGAGGACTAACCTTCTGATTGGGGATACCCTCAATCGGGCACTCTTCCGTACCAATGGTCGAGCGAGTAATCGCTTCTGCTTTCTCCTTCGCTTTCTTCGGCTCCAGAACCCAGTCTCGATAGAACTGGTAAGGACATTCCGCCATCCCTTCAGAACCATCACCCGAATTGAGCATTCCGGTGTAACCGCGATGTAGCAGCTTAAACAAGTGATTCTGTGACTGAGAGTTTTTGCGGAAGTCACGAATCGCAAACTTAGACAGAGCAGCATACTGAATTCCCATTTCTTCTTCGCCACACTCACCTAAAGTGCGACCGTCGAAGCCAACTACAGCAGAGTGTCCAAAGTAGCTATATACGCCATCAAATCCGGCAGCATTAGCAACGGCAACATAAACGTTGTTCATCCACGCCATTGCTTTAGACACCATGATTTGCTGATCTTTTGCCGGATACATATATCCCTGGCAGCGAACAATCAGTTCGGCTCCTCTCATGGCACAATCGCGCCAGATTTCGGGATAATTGCCATCATCACAAATAATCAAACTTATCTTGAGTCCCTTTGGCCCTTCTGAAACGTAGGTGCAGTTGCCAGGATACCAGCCTTCAATCGGTGTCCAGGGCATAATTTTGCGATATTTTTGAACGATCTGTCCCTGGTCGTTCATCAAAATCAAGGTGTTGTAGGGAACCTTGTTAGGATGCTCTTCGTGCTGTTCTCCAGTGAGTGAGAAAACGCCCCAAACCTTATTGCGAACGCAAGCTTCTGAGAAGATTTGCGTTTCCTCTCCAGGGATGCTTGCTGCCGTTTCCATCATTTCTTTGGGATCATACATGATGCCGTGAGTGGAATACTCAGGAAAGATCACCAGATCCATTCCCGGTAGACCTACTTTCATCCCGTCGATCATTGAGGCAATGTTCTTACAGTTTTCAATGACCTCTGCTTTGGTGTGCAGGCGCGGCATCTTGTAGTTAACAACCGCAACTCCAACTGCATCTTCACTCGATGAAATGTCGCCGTGGTAAGACATGAGTACCCCCAGTGAGTGTTGTATTTAGAGCTTCTAGTGACCAATGGCAGAGGAGAGCCATAGAAAAACTCTCCTGGATTTTTTGGTACTTCCAGTTGCAAGACTTTAAAGGTTGTAATCTGCTGGAACAGACTGAGCTTGTCGCTGTTTAAGAAGGGCTTGCAACCTCCAAACCAGCGCCACCGGGCTTTGAGCCAGGAAAAAAGGTTTATCTCAATTTTTTGCGATCGCCAAGGCTTCCTCCTCAAGCCACAGCACCTTGAATACAAGTTGGACTCTAAGAATCAGTTGCCTCCCCGTAACCGGACAATCCTCACCACTCGCCTTGTGTTTGCTGGTTCGCTAGCGATTGTTTGCTGGTTCGCTACCGATCAGTTGACGCTCATGAGAGAGCTTTCAACAATCTGGATAGATAATAAAGAGTTGGATAAGCCTAATTTGTATCTAGTTTTACACTTAATAGTTAATTGCTTAACTATTTTCTCTCAATGCGAATTTGCCATCCTGCATGGCGCTTCGGGCATTTCTCCCCTACGTAGCAAACAGATGCTCACTCCTACAGGCATCAGTCGGCAGGCAAAGCTGTTTCATCGAGCAGTTTCGCTGTTTTGATCACGAGATCCATCAGCGTTTTGCGTTCTGCTTCATTCAGAGAGCTCATTAGCTCAGAGAGTTGATATTGATCCTGGGGTGCAATCCAGCTTAAGAATTGTTGCCCTTCTGGGGTCAGTTTTACCATGAGTGCCCGGCGGTCAGAAGGATGCACATCGCGTTCGACATAGCTGTCTTGCTCTAGCCCATCTAATAAGCCGGTCATGGCAGCGCGGGAAACGCCACACTGTTTGGCTAAAGACGACGGACTGGCACATAACTCAGGTTCAGTACTGAGATAGAGCAGAACGGCGAGCTTACTTTGCGAAATGCCTAGCTTTGCCGAATGCTCGTCAGTAATTCGCAGAACCATTCTGGCGATTCGAGCAATGATTGACGTGGTGTAAATTGCTCCTGCCTGGCTGGGAGAAGTCAGAGCCTTGTGGACAATTTCTGTGACCAATTCACCTAAAGTTTCTATTTTTTCATGCCGTTTAACATGGGTTTGGGTTGAGGTAGGCACCTCGACGTCGTTGGGTTGTAAGGCTTCCTGTCTGTACTGAGCCAATTCTTGCTCTAGCATTTGACTCACTTCAAATACTTGGGTCAGCGTGGAAAATGCTCTGAGTGCTGTAATTACCGTGATGAATAGCTTTTGGGAGGTCAGCTCTGTTTTTGTTTTGTAATCATCGATGCCATAGTTCACTGCCACCACATTTTCGGGTGCCTGTCCTGGCTGTCCGGTTCTCAGGATAATTCTGACGATTGGGTTTTCTAGCTCTTCTCGAATGTAGGGAATCACCTGCAACCCTGCATCTTCTGTTTCCATGACTACGTCTAGAAACACAATTGCCGTATCAGGATGAGCCTGAATCAACTGTTTGGCTTCTTGAGCAGAGTAGGCACTAATAAATGTCAATGTTTTATTTTCAAAGGTAAAGTCGCTTAGCGCCAGTTTTGTGACTTCATGGACTTCAACATCATCATCGACGATTAAGATTTTCCAGCTTCCATGCTGGCTTGGGTCTGTTTCTTCAGCAAAGAACACGATCTCATCTTCTTGAGCAAAGACGCATTCATCACTCGGAGCGTGATCACTCAGAGCATTAGATGAGGTTTGTGCGTTTTCCAGCATGAATGCTCCTTTAGTTGTTCGAGTCAACTTAAATTTATGAATCTACACTTCTGTGTTCAATAACTTGATGACAAACTTTGTCCCAATCCCTAGGCGACTTTCACACTGAATCGTCCCCTTCAGCTTTCGGGTCACTAGGTTGTAGACAATGTGTAACCCTAAACCACTCCCACCCTGTCCTCTTTTTGTGGTGAAAAAGGGTTCGAAGATTTTGCCCAGGTTTTCTGGAGCGATGCCACTACCGTCATCTGTGTATTCAAAAATTACCTGTTCCTTAGTTTGCTCAAAGCTCAAGATAATCTGTCCAGCTTCGCCAGGTTCGTAGGCGTGCAGCAGGGAATTCATGATCAGGTTAGTGACGATTTGGGAGAAGGCTCCGGGATAGCTGGTGAGGGTAAGATGGCGATCGCCTCTCACCTCAACATGATGCTTAGTAACCTTCAGTTTGGGGCTAAGCTGCAACAGAATTTCTTCGAGATAGTCTTTGAGGTTAAATACCCGTTTTGACTCACTGGACTGATCTACCGCAACCTGCTTAAAACTATGGATCAGTTCTGCGGCTCGTTCTAGATTTGAGAGCGTCATTCGACTACTCTGTTGGGCTAAATCCAAAAACTTCTCTAGATCCGATCGCTTCATAGTACCGCCTTTGAAGCGTTCTGAGAAAGCGATCGTTTTTTCCATCAGCAGGGAAGCGGCGGTTACACCAACTCCAATCGGGGTGTTAATTTCGTGGGCGATTCCAGCAACCAAACCACCCAACGCTGCCATTTTTTCAGTTTGAATCAATTGTGCTTCAGCTTGTTGCAGATTGTGCAGCGTTTGTTCAAGCTGTTTTGCTTTTTCTTGCAGCTGCGCTTCAGCCAGGTTGCGTTCCTGCACCTCTTGCTGAAGCTGAAGGTTGCGCTCATCCAGTTCTTCTTGCGCCAGTTCGCGGCTTTCCTGGGTCAACACCAGCCACCAAGCTCCGATGCCGATCAGTACCAGGAAGACGGCATACACTTCGATTAAGGTTGTGGTGAGCTGTTGAGCCGCAATGATAGAAATCTGGGGAACAGCGACGTGCTGATAATAGACCAGTCCCAGACTGATACCCACCAGACCCGATAGAGATAGGAACAGCGCCAGATATCTCAGCAGCCTTGCCCCTAAATGCGGCGATAGTTTGGACTGAAATAGCCGCGACCCTTTTGAAGTTTGAACGGTGGTTTGAGGAACGATTTGAGTTGCAGTTTGAGCGTCGAAAGCAGGTCCACTTTTGCTGGGTGCGATCGCTTTACAAGCATCGTGGCAACAGGCATCCAGGGTGCAACAGAGCGAACAAATTGAGTCCTGGTAAATTGGACAAAATGCCATATCCTGCGGCTCATATTCTTGCTCACAGATGCAGCAGTTCAGCGGATGAGTGGTTTCAGAATAAATGTCTGCACGAGCGATGTAATACTTCCCCTTGGTGAGAAAGGCGATCGCTGGAGCCAGTACAAACGCTAAACCTAAGGCAATAAAAGAGGCAAAAGCTTTTGCACCGATTCCAAACACGCCCATGAAAGCAGCCATTGCCACCAGTGAGGCAATCAGCATTGACCCCAATCCGACGGGGTTGTAGTCGTGCAGGTGCGCCCGCTTGAACTCAATATAAGGAGGACTTAGACCTAAGGGTTTGTTGACCACCAGATCGGCAACTAATGCCCCAACCCAGGCGATCGCCACATTTGAGTAAAGCCCCAAAACTGCTTCTAGCGTCGAAAATACGCCCAACTCCATTAGCAGGAGAGCGATCGCCACATTAAACACCAGCCAAACCACACGACCCGGATGACTATGGGTGAGCCGAGAAAAGAAATTTGACCAGGCCAACGACCCCGCATAAGCATTCGTGACGTTGATCTTGATTTGAGACAAAATCACAAAAAAGATCGTCACAGCTAGCACTACATCTGGGTTAGAGAAGACATACTCAAACCCGATCCAATACATTTGAGTTGGCTCGTTGGCTTTGGATAGACTAACTCCGTGGGCGATCGCCAAAGATGCCAAAAAAGCGCCGCCCAACTGTTTCGCGCAACCCGTCAGCACCCATCCCGGCCCAGCCACTACCACCGCGAGCCACCATTTACGCTTACTCGTTTCCTGCTGGTCGGGCAAAAAGCGCAGATAGTCTACCTGTTCGCCAATTTGGGCAATCAGTGAGACTGCGACAGTCGTAGCCGCTCCAAACAGCAGCGGGTCAAAGCCCGCACTACCTGCTTCCCCAGCAAAATGCACCCAGTTTGAAAGGGCCTCTGGTTCCTTGTAAATAATGCAGGCATAGGGCAAAACCATCAGCGTAAACCAGACCGGCTGACTCCAAAGCTGCAATTGGTTGATCAGCGTCACGCCAAAAAACACAAAAGGAATGATTACCAGAGAGCAAACGATGTAGCCAATCGATAGCGGCAGGTGAAAATACAGCTCTAGCGCTTGCGCCATGATGGCTGCTTCTAAAGCAAAGAAAAGAAACGTGAATGAAGCATAGATCAGCGACGTAATCGTTGAGCCGATATAGCCAAATCCAGCCCCTCGCGTCAGCAAATCAATATCAACGCTATATTTTGCGGCATAGTAGGCGATCGGCAGTCCCGTCAAAAAAATGATGACACCAGCGACAATAATTGCCCAAAAGGAATTCGCAAACCCATAGCTGATGACCAGTGACCCACCGATCGCCTCTAATGCCAAGAACGACAACCCACCACTAGCCGTATTCGCGACCAAAATCTCTGACCACTTGCGAAAAGATTTAGGCGCAAACCGCAAAGCATAATCTTCCAGCGTTTCGGTCGCGATCCAAGTATTGTAGTCACGCCTATCTTTAACAATCTTTGTCGTTGCAGGAAGCGGCATAGGAAGACATCAATGATGGACGAGATAAATGGAAGAGACAATCAGTTTAACTACAACCTAACGGAATATAGCTCTCATAACCCATTTTGGAATTTCTGCGTACTCCTGTAGAGGTAAATAGCTAGAGTCAAAATAGCAAGAATGTATCATAGGATACGTTTGCCGTGTGGGAATGCCTCTAACATCTGAGACAGGTTTGCTGGAACTCGCTTCAGATAGGACAAGAAGGTTTAAAACTGCAATGGCGGCAGGAAGATTCCTGTTGCTAAAAGTGAGATTCCTATTGCTATTGCGGTAGGGAGCTAATGCTGTTCAAGTCATTCAACGGTAAGTGATTCTAGTCGATGGCTTGCCCTAGTTCCTGCTAGAAGAATTCTCAGTTTGCTGATTTGCCTTAGATTGTCACATTCGCGAGGTTGCAGTATAGCGCTTCGCACACCGTCAATTCTTTCATCTGGAAGTTGTTGTTAAGGAGAACGCAATGGCTGAGTCGCGTAGTCCCCTGGTTCGGTTTGGCAGAATAGGCCGCCGTAAGTTTATCAAGTATGGTTCTTTGGCGGTCGGGGCGGGTGTGCTCTCTGCCTGCACTCGTGGTGGCGGAGATGTCACTACCAGTTCTGCTACTGGTTCTGGATCTGCGCCTTCAGGAGACGCTATCAAAGTAGGTGTAATGTATTCAACGACTGGCACTATTGCGATCGTTGAGAAGTCCCTGCAAGATGCTACTTTCCTGGCGATCGAGCAGATCAATCAGGGTACAGGTCCCTGGCAAGGCAAGCAAGGCGTCGCGGGTAAGCAAATTGAGATGGTTGTGGTTAACCCCGACTCCAACTGGGATTTGTATAACCAGATGGCTAAGCGCCTCATCGATGAAGACCAAGTATCTTGCGTCCTGGGATGTTATACATCAGCCAGCCGTAAATCAGTGCTGCCCGTATTTGAAGAAAAGGACGCCATCCTTTATTACCCGGTTTACTACGAAGGAAATGAGTGTAGCTCTAACGTCTTCTACACTGGAGCCGCACCCAACCAGCAAATCACAGACTCTATTCCCTATTGCTACGAAAACTTTGGACCCAAAGGCTTCTTCATCGGTTCTGACTATATTTACCCTAAAGAGAGCAACCGAATTGCGAAGGCAGAACTGGAAAACCAGGGTGGACAAGTGGTCGGAGATGAATACGCAGCACTAGGAACCACTGAGTTCATCACCATCATTAACAAGATCAAACAGGCGCAACCTGACTTTGTCTTGAGTAATTTGGTGGGTGATAGTATTCCCGCATTCTACAGACAGTTTAAGGATGCTGGAATTACCCCCGATCAGATTCCCATCATGGCTTACCCCACCACAGAGGAAGAAATTCAGGCAATGGGGCCGGAATACGCTGAAGGACACTACAGCAGCTTCAACTATTTCCAAACAGTAGATACGCCTGAGAACAAAGCGTTTGTGGAGCAGTTCAAGGCTAAGTTTGGTGACAACCGAGTCACCAACGGAGTAATGGAAGCGGCTTACCTGCAAACCTTTTTTATGGCTCAGGCAATGGAGCAAATCTTGGAAGCGGGTGAGGAGATCACCACTGCAACCTTAAGAGAGGCAACTCGTGGGCAAGAGTTCAATGCACCTCAAGGTAAAGTCAAGATTGATCCCGACAACTATCACACTTACCTCTACTCTCGGATCGGTAGATGGCAAGCAGACGGTCAAGCGGAAATTGTATTCGCAACTCCTGCTGCAGTGAAGCCGATTCCCTGGAGCCAAGCGCTCTATAAAGGTCGCCTTTGCGTTCACCCTGCTCCCGACGATCGCTCTGACCCAACCCAAGAAACAGGCAATGATCTACCTGTTGAGTATCTAGAAAGTTAGGAGCTTTTAGCTTTTTAAGTTCAAAGCTCTGTCCAGGAAGGCAAAGCTTGAGTTGAGTTGATGTCATAGGCAAGTTGAGGTTTACTGGGAATGCTGGATTTTAATCCAATACAAGCTCACATCTTCTATCTGGCACAAGAAGCGACAGCCGCGACAGATACCGCCGCCGGGGCTAACTTTTACACTTTTGCAAACCAGTTGCTGAATGGCATCGGGATTGTTGGAGTGCTGCTGTTAACCGGACTGGGTTTGGCTATCACATTCGGCGTGATGCGAATCATTAACCTGGCTCATGGTGAATTCATCATGCTAGGTGCCTACGTGACGTTTCTGATGCAGTCTATTTTTCAGATGGACTTGCTGCTAACCATTCCCTTTGCCTTCTTGGGAACAGCTTTGATCGGAGCACTAACTGAGTTAACGGTGATTCGTAGGCTATACGGTCGCCCCCTTGAGACGCTGCTAGCGACGTGGGGGTTGAGTATTGTGATCCAGGGGGTCGTCAAGCTAATCTTCTCGGCGCAACTGAAGTATGTGAAATCTCCACCTTACATATCCGGAAACCTGTCGGTGATTATGGGACAAGATGGGACACCGCTAGTCTCAATTTCCTATTACCGCATGTTTATTATTGCAGTTGCCCTTCTGATGTTAGGAATCACGCTCTACCTGCTCTACCAAACTCCGCTGGGTCGTCAGGTTAGAGCGGTAGCCCAAAACCGGGAGATGGCAAAGTGTTTGGGTGTGAATACCAGCCTGATTGATTTACTGACTTTTGCTTATGGTTGTGGGCTGGCTGGCATTGCAGGAGCGGTCATTTCTTCGCTTAAGAGCGTTTCTCCACCGATGGGGCAGGACTATTTAGTGGATGCGTGGATGGTCGTGGTGACTGGAGGAGTCGATAAGCTAATTGGAGTGTTGGCAGGGTCGTTCTTGATTGGTGAGGCAAATGCAGCGATCGCCTTTATGCTGAATGATCCGGTTGCCAGGGTAATTGTATTAGCCGCTGTGATCGTGTTGATTCGCTATCGTCCAGAAGGATTGTTTACCGTACAGAAGCGGGCTTGAGCTTGAGTCGGGGCGATCATGGCGATCGCCCCAAAGTGAATTGGTATTAGTGGAGCCAGACTGATGACGCAGGTTTTGGATGGAGTTCAGCGTTCTACAGTTCCGGTTAAGTTATTTATAACTGCTGGAATCGTATTTCTCATCTTTTTTATTCTGCCATTTCTCGTAGGTGTGTTTCAGACAGCCCTAATCTCTAAGCTGCTGCTGTTTGGGGCACTAGCCATCAGTCTAGATCTGGTATGGGGATTTACAGGGATTTTGAGCTTTGCCCACGGAGTATTCTTCACCTTGGGGGGATATGCCATGGCGTATTACCTAAAGCTCAATCTTGCAGCAGCCAACAACAACTACGGCGGTGAGTTACCCGACTTCATGGTGTGGAACGGACTGGAGCAGTTACCCTGGTTTATTGCTCCGCTCAAGTTTCTCCCCATTGCAATTTTGGCAATGGTATTAGTGCCTGCTGCATTTGCTTACATCATTGGTTGGTTTATCTTTCGCTCCAAGGTCAGCGGCGTATACATCACGATCATTACCTTGGCAATTTCGTCAGCGCTGACTACACTGTTTATTAGTCAGCAGGCCTACACGGGTGGGACAAATGGCATTACTGATGTTGCCATCCTGTCGCTGGCAGGTATTGATATCACTGATATCAACCTCTACTGGGTCATTCTAATTTTCACCACACTGGTGTTAGCCGGAAGCTGGTGGCTAACGAAGTCTAATTTGGGACTTATCCTCCGCTCAATTAATGAGAATGAACGCCGCATTTCCTATTTGGGATATGACGTTGCGAGTTTCAAAATCTTCATCTGGACGCTGTCAGCGGCGATCGCAGGTATTGCCGGAGGACTGTTTGTTCCCCTTAACCGATTCATCTCGCCTGTCTACCTGGCAGTAGCATTTGGTACTCAGGTGGTGATTTGGGTCGCTATTGGCGGTCGGGGTACACTGGTTGGTCCTCTGATTGCAGCCCTGCTGCTGGGTCAGGTGCAGAATTCCGCAGAGCGAGTCACTCAAGATTGGCAGTTGATCGTTGGGGTGTTGCTACTGGTCGTTGTTTTGTTTTTGCCCAAGGGACTGATGGGCTTAGTGCCAGAGCGCATCGGTTTTAACAAATTGCTTGAATCACCTACTCCCAATCCCTCTGCAGGTTATGTTCGAGCCGGATTGTTAGATTGGTTTACCCCGCTACAGGGAGCACTTAGAAGCATGCAGGGATGGTTCTCCAAGGATCGTGACCGTTAACTTGGGATTGAAAGCCTGGTAAGTGTGGCATTAAAGGATAAAAAGATGAATGCAGTCCTCTCGGTTAAGGATTTGACGGTAATTTTCTCAGGATTCCGCGCCCTTAAAGGCGTCACCTTGGATGTGGGCGATCGCGAGATTGTCACCATCATTGGCCCCAACGGTGCAGGTAAAAGTACTTTACTGGATGCCATTGTAGGGAAGTCTCCTGTTGCTTCGGGACACGTTTATTATCAAGGACACGAAATTACCAACAAAAGGCCTCATGCAATAGCTCGTCTAGGAATCGGGCGTAAGTTTCAAAACCCCAATGTTTATAACGAGTTGACAGTATTTGAAAACATCCTACTCGCGCTCAAAGGTTCTCATGGAATCCTTGCTTCAATCACGGTCAAATTAACCCGTGCTAAGAAGGAGAAAATTGCCTGGGTTCTAGAGCGAATTGGGCTGTTGGATAAAGCCTTTCTCAAGGTTTCTTCGCTGTCTCACGGCCAAAAACAGTGGGTTGAAATTGGCATGGTAATTGCTCAAGATCCTTCCATCATTTTGCTAGATGAGCCGACAGCAGGAATGACCTCGGATGAAACTCATTTGACCGGAGAAATCATTAGAACGATTTCTAAAGATCACTCAGTGGTGGTCATCGAGCATGACATGGATTTCGTCAAGCAAATTGCTCAACGAATTATTGTATTACACCAGGGCGAGAAGCTAGCGGAAGGCTCCGTTACTGAAGTGCAAAATAACTCTAAAGTTGTGGAGGTTTATCTGGGTCGTGAAAAAATCGATATCGCCGCTGCTTGAACTCACGGATGTCACCGCTGGTTACGGGCAAACTCCTGTTCTCCTGGATATCAACATGCAAGTTGATAAGGGCGACATGGTTTGCATTTTGGGACGCAATGGAGTTGGTAAAACCACGCTCCTACGCAGCATTATCGGCTTGAACAAGGTCAACAAAGGCAGCATCATTTTTGATGCGGATGACATTACAAAAACTCCGACCTATAAGCGTAGCCGCTACGGAATTGCCTACATTCCCCAGGGACGGGAGATTATTCCCTACCTGACGGTGCTGGATAATCTCAAACTCGGTTTGACTGCTAATCGAAACAAGAAAACTGCCAATCTTTTGGAGGAAGTATTTGAGTTCTTCCCCATGTTGAAGCAGCATCTTAAGCGTCAGGGAGGTCTTTTGAGCGGTGGTCAACAACAACAGTTAGCGATCGCCAGAGGACTTATGTCTGACCCACAAATGATCTTGCTCGATGAGCCAACCGAAGGGATTCAACCCTCTATTGTCCAAGAAATTGAGGCAACTCTGAGGAGAATCAACTCCGAGAAGGAGATTACCGTCATGGTTGTTGAGCAAAAGATTGATTTTGCGAAACAGCTTGCTCAACGGTTTTTCATGATGGAAAAAGGGGCTGTAGTGGCTCAAGGTAACACCAAGGAACTGGACGAGACACTAGTGCATCGTTACCTAGCGGTTTAACTCTTCGCTCACTCATTTGCTCAATTTGTTAGCTGGGCGATCGCTAGAGTTACATCTCTGGTAGGGTATGAAACAGTCTGCTGTAGTAGTGCGGCAAGTCTAAAGCGTTGGATTCCGCTCTGCTCCACCCAACCTACGCAGATTATAGATGGTAGAACTGTAGGTTGGGTGAAGCGCAGCGGAACCCAACACTTTCTCGACATGCTAGTAGTAGGCTAGTTGTCCTATTGAAACTAAGTCGCAGCGTTTTTCTTGAAGATAATAAGTCCGAAATAAAGCACATGTCAGATGCAGAGTTTCGGGCAATTATCATCTATTTGGAGACCCTTTGCCGGAGGTAGAATTAATTCGGTTGATACACCATTCATTGACAAATCTGTGAAAGAACTTCTGGCTAGCTAATCCTCTCTCATACAGCAAATTAATAGATGAAATTAAACGTGGCAGATGGTTTTTTTCAACATCTAGAAATCATTGCTTAAGTGTTTTATCTCAGTAAAGCTTTTGCCTCAAATACGACAGCTTTTACACTTATTCCATTATTTAATATTTTAATAAGCAGCAACTTCAAATGAGCTGCAAGATATTTATCTCAAAAGTATTTCTCTTCCTTTAACTCACCCCCGCAAAGCAATTAAACTTACTTAAATCTCATCCTGAAGCCTTACTTTAGTGGCATAGTAGCGTAGGTTGGGTGAAGCAAAGCGTAACCCAACTGAATTCGAGCAAGCATTAGGTTTCACGTTTTTCTATCCAAATTACACTAAGAGATCTGTTAGCTAGTTAGCTCATCTCTAGTTTATTTCTGAAAATAGTTCATAAATATCCAGATGAAACTTGAAACTAAAAAACTGTTTCAAGAAAAGCTTTTATTGGCTGAGTAGAGGGCTTTCTTAATACATTCATTTGTTTTTATAGCATCAAAATTTTGTCTAAAAAACCTTTGTTTTAAACCTTTGAAACAATAAATAGGTGTGTTATTGTTCATACATTCATTGTGACTCTCTAAAGTTAATTCAGTGAAGTAAAGGAGTGTTCCATGCCTGAAGTTTTATTTAAGGTTGATCTCACTAAACCGATGGATCAACAGGAGTTGCCTGGACATAACCGCTGGCATCCTGATATTCCGGCTGTTGTTTCAGTGAATCCTGGTGATGTCTTTAGAATTGAGTGTAAGGATTGGACAGACGGGCAAATCAAAAATAATGACAGCCCAGATGACATTCGAGATGTTGATCTGACTGTTGTTCACGTGCTGAGTGGACCAATTTGGGTCAATGGTGCTGAGCCAGGAGATATTTTGGTCGTTGACCTACTCGACATTGGCGCTTTACAAGGCGATGAGTGGGGCTTCACAGGTATTTTTGATAAGAAGAATGGTGGCGGATTTCTAACTGACCATTATCCCAATCCAGCAAAAGCAATTTGGGATCTCCAAGGGATTTATACCTCTTCTCGCCATATTCCAGGAGTTAAGTTTGCAGGAATTACTCACCCTGGTTTGATTGGCTGCGCGCCTTCCCATGAACTGTTGTCAACCTGGAACAAGCGAGAAACAGAACTGGTGAATACGGCTCCCGATCTGCGTACTTATGGCGCAGGGCTTTCGGGAGATCAGCCCGTTTTAGCAGCGTTGCCTAATCCTACTAATGCAATCTTGGGACAGTTGCCTGCTTCTGAGTACGATCGCGTTGCTGCTGAGGGAGCCAGAACAGTTCCACCTCGCGAACATGGCGGCAACTGTGATATCAAGAACCTATCGAAAGGAACGCGGATTTACTTCCCGGTTTATGTAGAGGGTGCCAAGTTATCAATGGGCGATATCCATTTCTCTCAAGGGGATGGAGAAATCTCTTTTTGTGGGGCGATCGAAATGTCAGGTTACATCGACCTGCATGTCGATATCATCAAGGGCGGCATGGAAAAATACAACATGGTCAACCCCATCTTTAAGCCCGGCCCTGTAGAGCCACGTTATTCTGAATATCTGGTGTTTGAAGGGATTTCTGTAGATGAGTTTACGGGCAAGCAGCATTATATGGATGTCCATATTGCCTATCGTCGAGCCTGCTTGAATGCGATCGAATACTTAAAGAAATTTGGCTACACGGGTGAGCAAGCTTACCTGCTACTCAGTTGTGCGCCTGTTGAGGGTCGTGTTAGCGGAATTGTTGATATTCCCAATGCTTGCTGTACGTTAGCAATTCCCACCGAGATCTTTGACCAAAACATCCTGCCGACCTAACACAGCTCTAAATCGGTTGTAAGACGAGCGGGTTTTGGTGTTGCACATTTAACGAATGATTTTCGTAGGGGCACGGCAATGCCGTGCCCCTACAGTGGGCAATTCACATGTTAGGAATTTCTGCATCATTCTCAATTTGTGCAATGCCGGGTTTTAAATACGCATTGTCTCCAGCAATTCCCATTTGGAGGCAATGTATTTACAAGTGATTGACATTTCAAGCGATTAGACTTCCTACCTACATCAATTTTTGAAGCATGAATGGTAGCGCGATGTCTCACTACCACTCACCCAGGAAGTCTATTGGATAGTTGCAAAAGACCACCGTAAAGAGGTTTTGACCTATGCCCCTGTATGAGTTTCGCTGTGAGGAGTGCGGGCTTTTTGACGAATGGCGTGCTATGTCAGAGTGTAATGCTCCGGCTTCTTGCCCTTCTTGCCAAAAGCCTGGACGACGAGTTTTTTCTGCCCCTATGCTGCTTTCTGGCTCTTTGCGGCTCAAGCGTGAAAATCCAGAGCCGCAGTTAGTGAAGCGACAAGAACCAAAACCTTCTAAGGTTAAAGATCACAAGGGAGGACGACCTTGGATGATTAGCCACTGATGTTTGAATGAATTACCCTGCTGATATTTTGCTAGAAATACAAGGGGCCGTTCACGGCCCCTACAGGAATTTGTGATTTATCCAGGTAGAGATTGCTGTAGGTTACTGGAACTGTGTGTCGGTGATACGTGTGGGACTAGAAACGGTTTTTTGTAGGGGAGATCGCCAACAGAGATAAAATAAGGGACCAAACAAAGGCACCAGTGCCACTGCCCAAAAAACAGCACGATTAGAAATGCCTCGTCGTGCCATATCATCGTCAAACAGGGAAGTAATCGGAAAAACCAGGCACATCAGGCAAAAGTCGAGAGAAATGAGATGGACAAAGTCGCGGGTTTGGAACTGCTGTACGAAGTCTGCCCAATCTCCAGCGATGAGCGCGTAGGCAATGAGGGCGATCGCCGTGAAAAGCAACATAACGCCTGTTGATCTTCGTTCTAACCAGGCTAACCACTTGTCCATCGTGCCGTTAAAAGTTTGGTTGCGCTGACGCAACAGCAGGTAAGGTAATAGGCAAATGACTCCTGTAAAGTTTGAGCCAATAAAATAAGGCCAGACGCGGAAGGGTTGCATTCGACCATCGACAAACATCAAACTGGCATAGATGAGCGGCCAGACCCCCATTAACCAGAAGATCGATAGCAGATAGGCGTTAATTTCTCCCCAGCGAAACGTAATCAATCGATATCCCACGTCCCAGGTGTAGGAGCGATCGAGGGGAGCAAGCCAAATTGTATAAGCAACAAAACCTATCCAAATCATCCAAAGTACAGCTTTCCTAACCATATGCTGTTTTTTTACGTTGCCCGACCCCTCCAGTGTCTATCCAACTCAATGGATGGAACTCTATCTGTGGAGTAGCTTCAGCGCATCCTCTATGAACGCTTTCGTACCGACATACTGGTGCAGCGATCGCCCTTCTAAAAGCAGAGAAGAACTGGGCGATCGCACTTCCGGATTGGTATTTCTCGAAGAATAGTGCGCATCTGCAAAAAGGATGATTTTTAATCATTCATATAGTAGGAAGATCTATTTAGGGTGTAGTACTAGTCGTAGAGACAAATTTTGTATTCAGATTGCTGCTTGAGCGATCACGCACTTTGTGGGGTGTAGTATTGGTCTCGAGCGTTTTCGTATGAGCAAAATTCGTCCAAAAGCGTTCAGTCGTATGGGTTTATATTGATTCACCTTAGAATTCTTAAGAAATTTTAAAAGATAGAGAAACTGTTCCGTTCTGACAGTGGACCTTATGTAGAACCGACTTATTGCCTCTTATTAACAAAGAGATTTTTTATGAAGAGTTTTGATGACTTGCTCTCCTCTAGCACGTCTGGTTTACCTGCACTTGAACCCGGAGAAAACGTCTTAACAGGTTCTCGCACAGGCTTGAATCACGCTACTGAACCTAGCGCTTTGTTTACCCCGCTGAGTGATTTTAGTCATAAACACTCATCGTCTTCGAGTCTAAAAGCTACTCCACGAGACGAAGTTATTTTTAACCAACAGGTTGAAATAGGAACTTTTGCCAGTGACGTTCAAACTTTAGGAATCACCGGGAATGCATCCACTTCAAAGGTGGTTAATGGGAGAAGTATAGCTGCACTTAGCCAGGGAGCAAACAAGGCAGGAAAAGACTCCTTAACTGGCATGGCGACTGACAGTGCCTTGCTGAGCAGGGATAGTAACCTCACAGTCCGGGGCAGAAGTGACAGCCTGGCGGCAGCAGTCCGACTTCCAGATCTAGTCGGCACGATTGAGCGAGTGATCGTGCCCAGAACGATTGACCCGAAGAAAAAGGACGATAAAGGGCAAATTAAGGTCGATATCACAAATCGGGGTAGCTTGAGAGCCAGAGGTTTCCTGAATGTCAGTATCTATGCCTCACCTGACCCTGTGCTGAGTGCGAGTGACCAGCTTTTAGATCAGGTAAACCGGGGGAATGTTCAAATCCAACCCAACAATACCCGCAAGTTTACTTTCGATTTCACGAATCCTGCCGGGGTCGCGCCGGGAGCCTATTATCTGATTGTCAATATTGATCCAACAGGTAGGATCGCCGAGAGCAACGAAACCAACAATGCTGCAAACAAACGGGTTTCTGCAAACGGAACTGATGTAGTGCTGGACTGGAACGCCACGCTCTTGAATGCGATCGTCACCGAGAGGTCATCTCCTCCAAGCGCATCACGGAGTATGGCAGTTCTCCATACTGCTATTTATGATGCGGTCACGGCCAACTCAACTCGAACTGTATCGCGTGAAGCTGCGGTCGCAGGTGCAGCGCATCAGATTCTAATTAATCTCTATCCCAATCAGACCGCTATATTGAATGAACAACTGACTATGTCTTTGGCAGAAATTGCCAATGGTGCGGCTGAAACGAACGGCATAGCTCTAGGTCGCTCTGTTGCAGATGCAGTGTTAGCAGCGCGACGCAATGATGGTTCAGCAGTCCCAAGTTCCTACATCCCCGGAACAGCGCCTGGGAGATGGCAGCCCACGCTACCCGGCAACCAGCCCGCTTTATTGCCCCACTGGGGTAATGTTACACCCTTTGTCATGAGGAGCGGTTCCCAGTTCCGTCCAGAGGGGCCGCCTGCACTAAGTAGTGCTGAATGGGCCGCAGAATTCAACGAGGTCAAGACGTTAGGTGGCGTTAGCAGTACTGTTCGTACTGCGGAACAAACTGAGATTGCTAACTTTTGGGCTGATGGCGCGGGCACATTTACCCCACCTGGTCACTGGAACCTAATCGCTGAACAGCTTTCAGTGGTTAGAAGAAATACCTTAGTAGAAAATGCTCGCTTGTTTGCCATGCTCAATGTTGCAGAGGCTGATGCGGGTATTGCCGCCTGGGATGCTAAATATATCTATGATCTCTGGCGACCGATCACAGCTATCCGTCTAGCGGATCAAGATGGCAATCCCAATACGGTTGCTGATCCAACTTGGACTCCGTTGGTCATAACACCCCCATTCCCTGAATATGTGTCGGGGCACAGTACCTACAGTGGTGCTGCGTCTACCGTGCTTGCGTCTTTCTTTGGCGACAATACCCCGTTTGAAACCACTTCCATTGGGCTACCGGGTGTAGTTCGCGCTTATAGCAGCTTCTCGCAGGCGGCAGACGAAGCAGGGATGAGCCGAATCTATGGCGGCATCCACTTCCAGTCTGGCAATCAGGATGGTTTAGTAATGGGTAGAGCGTTGGGCAGATATGTGGTTGAGCGGTACGCCGTGACTTAGGGAAAAGACCTCCTGCATGAATCATTGAGGTACGAAGGGGGTAGCGCGGCTTCGCCGCGCTACCCCCTTCACATAGGAGTTCTACTGTGCGTCCCAAATCTTAATGGCATTGTCCCGACTGCCGCTGACCAGGGTTTGCCCATCTGGGCTGACTGCAATGGATAATACCGAATCTAGATGTCCAGAGAGGGTACGGAGTGGCTGTCCAGTATGTATATCCCAGAGTTTGATGGTGTTGTCTTGATGGCTACTGATCAGGGTTCGTCCATCTGGGCTGATGGTCAGCGATCGCACCAAACCTGATTGGTCAGATAAAGTACGCATGACTCGCCCCGTTTCAAGATCCCAGATCAGGGTTTTGTCTGCTCCACCACTAATCAAGGTCTGCCCATCGGGGCTAAAAGCGACAGATTCTACTGCTTCTGCATGTTGGGCAAGGATGTGTACCCGTTTTTCCGTTTGCAAATCCCATACTCTGATAGTTTTGTCCTGACTGCCGCTAGCTAAGAGCCTTCCATCGGAACTGATAGCAACGGATTGAATCTCCCCGGTGTGCCCCATAAAATTGCAAAGGAGTTTCCCTGTGGCCACGTTCCACACAAAAACTGTTTGATCTCGATCTCCGGTAGCAAGCATCTGCCCATCAGGGCTAAACGCAACGGATTGAACCCAGTCTGGGTGATCGAGAGTGCGAATGAGTTCGCCGCTCTGCAGATCCCAGAGCTTAACCGTGTTGTCTCGACTGCCGCTAGCTAACAACTGACCATCCTGACTGATCGCAACAGAAACCACCTCAGCATCATGTCCTGATAAGGTACGAAGCAAATCCCCTGTCCTTAAATTCCAAACCTTAATAGTTTTGTCTTCGCTGCCGCTAACAAAAGTCTCACCGTCAGAACTGGTGGCGATCGCGGAGACTGGTCCCGTATGCAACGCTAACGTGTTGGCAAGAGCAAACCTTTGAGCAGAGGGGGCAATGACACCAGGAACAGTTTGAGCCGTAGTGGTGAGATTCGACGTAGATTGCACCCAGTATCCATAACTAGCTAGCCCCACTGCCAGCGTTGCCCCCACTGCCGCCCAGCGGCTACTCAAAACTCTTTGCACCCCCTGATTGCCAGTTTTGCTAACTGTTTTTTTACTGGGATCAACTACTGTTGCAGTCAACCAGTTCCAATCCCGTAGAGTAGGGCCTTGCAAAATCTGCAAATCAGCTAGTACTTCCTCCACAGACCGATAGCGGTCTTTGAAGTGAGTTCGCACCATTTTGTCGATGATGTCACCTAGCCTTCGCTTTACTTGAGCGTGCTCACGCCAAATCACTTCGCCCGTCTTAGGATCGTCCTGCAACTCCTGGGGAGATAGACCCGTTAGCGCTTGAATTGCAATCATCCCAACGGCATAAATATCACTGCTAAAGCGAGGCTTACCTCCCTGCTGTTCGTTTGGCATATAGCCTGGCGTACCTACGGCGATCGTTGCAGTTGTGTCACCCTGGCTCTTGGCACTAACGATTTGCGTGCTGATTTGCTTCACTGCACCGAAATCAATCAGCACAATTTTGTTGTCTTCAACCCGTCTAATCAAATTACGCGGCTTAATATCTCGATGAATCACACCTTCCTGATGTACATATTCAAGGACGTGCAAAATATCTTCTAGCAGAGCGATTACCCATTCTTCAGGAAACTTTTGACCTCGAACCAACTCGTGTCCGAGGTCTTTCCCCTCGATGAATTCCTGAACCAGATAAAACTCCTTGTCTTCCTCAAAGTGCGCCAAAAGCCTTGGGATCTGGTTATTCCTACGACCTAGCTCATAGAGACTTGCTGCCTCAGCATCAAACAAACGTCTGACGGTCTTGAGAATCAGGCTGTCTGCAGCCTGTGGTGCCTTGAGCCTTTTGACAACACAGGAAGGAGTCTTAGGAAGCTGTTTATCTACCGCTAGATAGGTGTCGCTGAACCCACCGCCGCCTAAGCGCCGAGTAATTGAATAGCGTCCACCTAATGTCTTGCCAATCATGATGATCACATGGTTTTGCGAGATCTCTGCTTACTTCATTAAATGCCTTTCCAACGTTGATTCTCTAGTTCCGGAGACAGAGAAAAAGTTATGGCTATTTGCTTTGTGTGAGTCTAGAAGAAGAGAAAACGTACGGTCTAGGAAGCTCAGAGCTAGGTATATCAAAGCTCAGAGGATTGTAGAGGTTTGCAGAAAGCCATTCTCAATTTTGACATACTTACGGCTTTAGCATGTCAAAATATTTGTCCGGACTCTAAAGTATGACGACTGTTCAACTCACTAAAATCTAACTTGCGACAAGCTGTCAATTTTCTGTGGATGCGTTGCAATAATCAGAACGTTCACGTTGAGAAATTGTATGGCGATCGCCCCTTATCAGCTTGGCTTCTCAGCTGCTCATCATGAAGATGAGACTGGCCCGCTTCCGATTCAAGGAGCTATCCCTGACTGGCTGAGAGGTAGCCTGATTAGAACGGGTCCTGGAACTTTTGAGGTTGGCAAACAAGCTTATCATCACTGGTTTGACGGACTCGCGATGCTCCGCAAATTTTCCTTTGAAAACGGAAAAGTTTCTTTTGTCAATCGGTTTCTTGAAAGTCAGGCTTACCAGGAAGCTAAAGCCAAAGGCAAAATCAGCCGAAGTGAGTTTGGAACTACGGCTCGCCACTCTTTGGTTGAGCGGATTCGCGACCCATTCCCACGCCTCACCGATAACGCCACCGTCAACATTACCGTGCAGGGCGATCGCTTCATTTCGGTGACTGAATCTCCCATGCCGATTGTCTTTGATCCGAAGACGCTTAACACAGTTGACCGATTTAATTATCAGGATCAGGTTCCAGGGCAAATTACCACAGCTCATCCTCACTTTGACTTTCAGGAAAATGCAGTCTACAGCTATTTAGTCAATCTGATTCCCCAATGTAGCTACAGCATCTACCGGATGGATGCTCACACCAATCAGCGTGAGTTAGTTGGCTCTGTACCCGTGAAGCGCCCAGCTTACATGCACACCTTTGCCATGACAGAGCACTACATCATCCTTGCAGAATTTCCGCTCTTATTGAATCGCTTGAGTCTGCTATTGAGCGGTAAGCCAATCATCGAGAATTATCACTGGAAACCAGAGCAGGGAACTCGCTTTTTAATCATCAGTAAGGAGGATGGCAAAGTCGTTCATACGTGTAGAAGTGAATCATTTTTTGCTTTTCATCATGTCAATGCTTTTGAGCAAAATCACGAAATTGTGGTGGATCTGGTTGCCTATTCCGATCCCTCAGTGATTCAATCTTTGTACCTGGAACCACTTCTGCATCATCCCGATCAGGTGATTGCCGCAGGAGAACTGAGGCGTTATTGTCTACCATTGGATAGTTCAACAGCAAACTATAAAATACTGACTTCAGAGCCGATCGAGCTACCTCGAATCAACTATCAACGGTGCAACGCTCACGATTATCGGTTTGCTTATGGAGTTGGAAGCTCTCAATCCGGTAACTTCACCGACCAGCTTGTCAGAGTCAACGTCGAGGATGGCAGCTCTAAAATTTGGCGATCGCCCAACTGTTATCCGGGTGAACCCGTATTTGTTGCAGCACCCAATGCCTCAGCAGAAGATGAAGGAGTAATTCTATCCGTGGTGCTGAATGTGCACACAGAAAACTCATTCTTGTTAGTGCTGGATGCTCAGTCATGGGATGAGCTGGCCAGAGTTGAGCTGCCCTATCACCTTCCCTTCGATTTTCATGGGCAATATTTTGAGGCGATCGCACCCACAGAACGAGCTCATCTGCATCGTTGAACCTTAGTTTGAAAGTTTGAAGAACCGTTTAGCGGTGGCAGTGGTAGCTTGGGCAACTTCCTCAGCAGGTCTGGCGATCGCGACTGCAACGGTTTGCAGCACATGGGGCAAAAAGGCTGGCTCATTGCGCCCTCCTTTCGGCTTCGGACGTAGCGTTCTGGGAGTCAGGTAAGGGGCATCCGTTTCCAGCATCAGCCGATTTAAGGGGATCAATCGCATGAGTTCCTGGAGATGCAGTCCCCGTCGCTCATCGCAAATCCAACCCGTGATGCCAATGTGTAAATCCCAATTCAGGTATGTCTTCAGCTCATCTCCATCGCCTGTAAAACAATGCACCACCGCTGCGGATAGCTGATCCCGATAAGGCTTGAGGATTTCCATAAAGCGCTGGTGGGCATCCCGCTCATGCAGAAATAGAGGCAGCTTCAGTTCACACGCCAATTGCAGTTGTGCTTCAAACCATTGCTCTTGCTCAGGACGAGGAGAATAATCGCGGTTAAAGTCCAATCCACACTCACCAATGGCTACGACTCCAGGTTGAGCAGCCAACTCTTGCAAGCGGAAAATGGTTTTCTGATCGCAGTGACGCACATGGTGAGGATGTACCCCTGCCGTCGAATACAAGGTTCCAACATATTGACTGGCAAGCCTCTGAGCCTCCTGGCTCCCCTCAACCGTGGTACCCGTGAGAATCATGGTGCGAACTCCAGCGGCGATCGCCCGATCAATCACCTGTTGGCGATCGGCATCAAAAGCAGCATGGGTTAAATTCACGCCAATATCAACCAATGACATCGCCAACCTAATTCTCCCAATAATTTCCCTGTTTATAGTAATAACGTTTCTCTAAAAAGAGCTACAGATAGAAGGGCATCCCGCAAAGCGGGGTGCCCTTCTATCTGTAATTTTGGAATTGGTATAACTGCTGTACCTTAAAAATAATGAGGCAATACCGATTTAAATAGATTTCACGACACATCAGCTCCTTGTAAGGGCGAATGGCTATTCGCCCCTGCGGGCATCTGCATCCTTTTCAAATCAAACTGGTATAAGAATCCACAAATGAAGTACTCCGATCTCAAAGGCATTTTTGCTGAGGAACAAACCAACCGAGGTCTGCTGGTTATTGGAATCGATCGCGAAGGTCGTCGAGTGGAAGTCATATTTCATATCTCTACTGAATCAAAAGCAGATTGGGAAGCGATTAGTGCTAGATATTTGTAGAGAGTTGAGGGGCAATCACAGTATCAAAATAGGAAGCGATCGTTTGCCGAAGACTTGTAAATCTTAATGAGTTCTTAAGGTTAAAAAACTTTGTTTTAATGTACTGATATAGCTCATCATAATTGAAGCTAATTGTGCCATCCGGTAAGTTGAGAAGTTTGATAATTGCTGTTCAGTTTCAGACTACACTTGTTGGATCAAGAGGTAACTCTTCATGCGAGTTAGCAGTATTGTCTGAAGGCTCAGGGATTAAAACATGAGGCTTGCTGCACTACATTCAGCATATGATTGAAAAGGTCTTAAAGCATCGTCACCCTTTCGATAGAACTATGAGCTTCAAAAATATGAAAAAATTTTCATATATGTACTAATGTTTCTAAGCAAAAGATATTCGAAACTTTGATGCAACACGATCGCCTTTCAACTGGAGTTCCAGGATTAGATGAGATTTTATATGGTGGTTTAATTCCTCAACAGGCTTATCTTGTACGGGGTGGCCCTGGTGTAGGGAAAACGACACTGGGGCTAGAGTTTTTATCAGCAGGTGTAGCGCAAGGAGAAAACAGCCTCTTTATCGTTTTGGGCGAGGCTGAGTCACAAGTGCGGACGAATGGTAACCGTCTGGGGTTTAACACCGAAGCCATTACGTTTCTTGACCTTAGCCCCAGTTCAGATTTTTTTACGGAAGTCGAAACCTACGACATCTTTTCCCCCGCTGAAGTTGAGCGGGAACCGACCACCCAAAAAATTGTGGAGCAGGTCAAGCAGCTTCAACCCAAGCGTGTGTTTATTGATGCAATGACCCAGTTTCGCTACCTGGCAACGGATGTCTTTCAGTTTCGCAAGCAGGTGCTATCGTTTTTGCGGTTTCTATTAGAGCAGGGCGCGACCGTCCTGTTTGCCTCTGAAAGCAGCCCGACCATGCCAGATGACGACTTGCAGTTCATGAGCGATGGCGTGATCGAGCTTCAACAGACTAATGGCACCCGTTGCCTGATGGTAGTTAAGTTTCGAGGATCTGGCTTTCGGGCAGGCGCTCACACGTTTCGTTTGCTGGCTACAGGTATGGAAGTTTTTCCCCGGCTTCAGCCTGAGGCGTATGAGCGAGATTTTAAGATGGAGGCAATTCCTTCAGGGGTGCCAGAACTCGATGCATTGCTCGATGGCGGAATTGAACGGGGAACAGTGACGATTTTTACGGGACCAACTGGAGTCGGGAAGACCACAATCGGCGTTCAGTTTATAAAAGCCGCTGCGGAACGAGGAGAGCGATCGGTGCTTTACGCCTTTGAAGAGCAGGTCAGCATGGTGCTGCATCGGGCAGAAGCAATTAGCATTCCAGTGCGGGGGATGGTTCAGCGTGAAACCTTATCGATTGTCGCCGTTGAGCCGCTACAGTTTAGCCCAGACGAGTTTGCTAATTTGGTGCGGCAGGAAGTGGAGCAAAAACAGGCGCGAATTGTCATGCTCGACAGTATTGCAGGCTATCGTCTGTCAGTACGAGGAGCAGATTTGGTTAGTCATCTCCATGCGCTGTGCAAATATTTGCAGAATGTAGGTGTCACGGTAATTTTGATTAATGAAACTGAGGGAATCACTGGCGATTTTCGCGCTACTGAGATTGGCATTAGCTATCTGGCAGACAATATCGTGTTTTTGCGCTATCTAGAGATGCAGGGAGAAATGCGTAAGGCGATCGGTGTACTGAAAAAGCGACTATCTAACTTTGAGCGCACGTTGCGTGAACTGGATATTACTTCAGATGGCATTCAAGTTGGGCAACCCCTATCGCAACTTCGAGGCATCTTGAGGGGTGAGCCAGAACAGGTAAATAACCAGTGTGACTGATGAAGCCCTCAGACCTCTAATTCTGGCTGTCGATCGCAACCGCCGCAACTTAGAATTGCTTACCCAGGTTCTAGCACGGCAGGGCTACCAGGTTCTGTCCAAAATCAGTCTAGAGGAGGTGGAAGAAGCTATGAATACTACCACTACAATCAAGCTGGCATTGGTTGATATTTCTGGATTTGATGCCAGAATTTGGAAACTGTGTCAGCGGCTGCGAGAACAGGGAATTCCTTTTCTTGTCATCTCACCCCAACACCAGGCAGCCGTTCAACAAGCTAGTGTTACTCATGGCGCACTAGGGCTGTTGGGAAAACCTCTGATCATGCGGGAGTTCTTGCAGTTAATTCAAAATTTGCTGAAAGGATCGGAATGAGTCGAATTTTGCTGCTGTTAGAACACCGTGAAAATCGTCGGCTCTTATGCGAGTGGCTAGAACCCCGTTATGACATGCTTGTGCCAGATTGGGATGCCAAGACCGTGAGTGAATCACTGGTGTCTCAACCCTTTGATCTGTGCATTATTGGAGCCAGAGCTTTAGACCAACTGTGGCAGGCTGTACAAGCCAGACGAACTGCCGAGAGTCCCGTTTTGCTACCGTTTTTGTTAGCAACGAGTCGGCAAGATGTGAAATATGTGACGCGGCAACTGTGGCAAAGCATTGATGAACTGATTACCCAACCGATCGAAAAAGCTGAATTACAGGCACGGGTCGAGATTTTGCTGCGATCGCGCCAACTTTCACTGCAATTGCAAACCGCAAACCAGAAGCTAGAACAGCAAATGGCCGCGCGGCAGCAAGCCGAGTCCAAGCGCGATCGGGCAATCCTGGCTCGAAATGATAGCGAAGATCGATTTCGCCAGATGGCAGAGACGATTCAAAGTGCCTTCTGGCTGCTCGACCTGCAAACGCAGCAGATGCTTTACCTGAGTCCGGCGTATGAGCAAATTTGGGGCCGGCCGCGTGAGGAACTGTACGCCGATTACAGGGTGTGGATGCAAACCATTCACCCAGACGATCGCGAGCGCATCCAAATGGCACTTGACCAGGGTCCTACCAGCGATAGTCAAGATGACGAATACCGGATCATTCGTCCTGATGGTTCAATTCGGTGGGTGCGCGATCGCTGCTTTGTATCTCGTAACTCAGATGGAGAGCCCTATCAACTAGCAGGAGTCACCGAAGACATTACCGACCGCAAGCAGACAGAAATTGCCCTGCAAAAGAGCGAACAACGGTATCGAGACTTAGCTGAAGCAATGCCTCAAGTAGTTTGGCTGATGCATCCAACGGGGACAATGCAATACTTCAATCAGCACTGGTATGACTACACCGGATTGAGCGAAGCAGAGTCAATTGGTTTTGGTGGCATCGTATCCGTTCACCCTGACGATCGCGATCGCACCATGCAAGTTTGGAGACAGGCGATCGCCACTGGAAACTCTGATGCAGTAGAGTATCGCCTGCGCCGTTTTGATGGCATCTACCGCTGGTTTATCAGTCAAGGAGTGCCGCTGCGCGACAGCCGGGGAACAATCACCAGTTGGATCGGCACCATCACCGACATTGATCACCAAAAACAAATTGAAGCAGCCTTGCGCGAACGAGAGGCACAACTGCAGTTTGTGCTTGATTCCTCGCAGATTGGAGAGTGGGAATTGGATTTAACGATTCCGTCACGCACTTCTCGGCGATCGCTGCTGCATGACCAAATCTTTGGTTACGAAACACTGCTGCCAGAATGGAATTATGGAACCTTTTTGAATCATATTCATCCAGACGACCGAGCGGACATCGAGCTGAAGTTTCAGCAAACACTCTCGACTTATGAAGATCTGGATTTTGAATGTAGAATAACTCGGGCTGATGGTTATCCCGCTTGGATTGCGATACGCGGCAGCATCTATCAAAACATACAGGGTCAACCGACCCGATTAGTCGGAATCATTACAGACATCACAGATCGGAAACAAGCTGAAGCCGAACGAGAACAACTGCTGCAACGAGAACAAATCGCACGGGAGACTGCCGAGCAAGCCAACCGGATTAAAGATGAGTTTTTGGCAGTGCTATCCCATGAGTTGCGATCGCCCCTCAACCCCATTCTGGGTTGGGCAAAACTTCTGCAAACGCGTGAGTTTGATGCAGCAGTGCTCAAAAAAGCTGTTGAGACGATTGAGCGTAACGCCAAGCTACAGGCACAACTTATTGAAGATTTGCTAGATGTTTCTCGAATTCTGCAAGGCAAAGTCAGTTTCAATACGATCCCGATCAATCTTGTCACTGTAATCGAATCATCCATAGAAACAGTCCGTTTAGCCTCAGAGGCAAAAATGATTGAAATCCAAACGGACTTTGATGCTTCTACAGGAGAAGTCTTAGGAGATCCTAACCGCTTACAACAGGTAGTTTGGAACCTCTTATCCAATGCAATTAAATTCACACCTGAAGGTGGGCGAGTAGAGGTAAAACTGGAGCAGGTACAGGAAGGTCAGGATGCAAGACAAGGGGGTAAAGAAGTGAAGACAGTGACCTCCTTGCCCTTCCATTCCTCTGTTCAACTCACCGTGAGTGATACGGGCAAGGGAATTAGCCCTGATTTCTTGCCTCATGTGTTTGACTACTTTCGTCAGGCTGACAGTAAGACCACTCGTAAGTTTGGTGGCTTGGGCTTGGGCTTAGCGATCGTTCGTCATCTGGTAGAGCTACACGGTGGAACAGTCTGGGCAGAAAGCCTGGGGGAAGGACAGGGAGCAACGTTCATCGTCAGACTACCGTTACTTAGTAGAACTGAAAAGGGATCAAAAACCGAGGATACAGCCTTCACCATTGATCACTCATCATTTAACGCACCTCTCACTAACCTACAAATTTTAGTGGTGGATGATGATACAGATACTCGTGACTTTTACACGGTTGTCCTCAAACAAGCAGGGGCGAGCGTAACGGCTGTAAGCTCAGCAGAGGAAGCCTTACAGGTATTAGCTCAGCTTAAGCCCAATATTCTGTTGAGTGACATTGGAATGCCAGATATAGATGGCTACATGCTAATCCGTCAAATTCGAGATATGGAAGCGCAAGATAAAACGATGCCAGCGATCGCGCTCACTGCCTATGCCGGGGAGCCTGACCAGAAACAAGCGATCGCCGCCGGTTTTCAGCATTACATGTCTAAACCGATCGAACCTCAGGAACTTGTTAAAGCAATTGCCAATCTAACCAGTGAAGCCCTGCATGAATGCGATTAGGAGCAGACAAGGCATTAGAAGAGCCTAGTATGTCGTAGGTTGGGTGAAGCGAATGCGTAACCCAACAGAATCTAGGTAAGTGTTGGGTTACGCTCTGCTCCACCCAACCTACATTAGAAGATTTGTCAGTCAATTAGGAGAAGCAGGCAAGGCATTAGGAGTCTCTAGTGTGAGTTATACCAATTCTTCAAAGTAAGGCTACAGATGGTACAAAGCTTTTGATGGGTTCAAAGACGAAGGATGGCAGGGGTATACAAGCTAGAGATTGGTGAGAGTGAGGAAGACCTCAAAGGGTTACTGAGAGAGCAGAAAACTGCATCAGGCAAAGAACGGATACAACTGCTGTATCTGCTCAAAAGTAGGCAAGCGGCAACGATACAGCAAGCAGCGCAATTGCTTGGACGCAACCGGGTCAGCGTTCAGAAGTGGTTACGGCGCTATCGAGCAGGAGGACTCAGCGAGATGCTGGAGAAAAAGGAACCCTGCGGTCGCCCCCGTGCGATTCCAGCTTGGGCAGAAGCGAGTCTGAAAAAGCGGTTGCAAGAGCCTGAGGGGTTTGATGGCTACGGAGCAATTTGTGATTGGTTCGAGACACAGTTGGGGGTTGAGGCGAAGTACAAAACGGTGCATAAACTGGTGTACTACCGCCTCCAGGCATCTCCTAAAGTTCCTCGTCCGGTGAGTGTAGAACAGTCGTGTGAGCGGAT
>NZ_JACJPC010000144.1:0-15261 GCF_014695875.1 Leptolyngbya sp. FACHB-541
GTGAATTTGTTGGGTATCTGGCAGAAAATGTCGAAGGAATTCCACGTCCTTTGAAATCCTCAAGGGGAGATATCTTGATCATGCCCTAAGATCACCAAAAGCTGGGATGAGCCGCGTTTTGGCATACCCAACACTGGGTAGGGGCTGTGCTGAGATCGTCTCAATTGGTTGAGAATGCCAGTGCTGAAACCCGACAACGACAGGTTGCGACATTTCTACATTCTGCTGTGAAAGCATCAGTAACCCTACTCAAGTTTACACTTGATCGTTTATGACATTGAGGCAGCCCGTACCGAACTCGTTAATGTAGAAGCGGTATTCAATCAATGATGAAGTGACATTGCCAACACAGGTAAGGTTGTCGGAAGGAACCAAACCCAAAACTGACATTGACTTTTATTGATTTCCGGCTGAGTCAAAAGGAAATCAATTCGTTCCTCTAATCGAGTTGCAGCAGTTGTATCATAAAACGCAGCACAATAATCATTAGGAAAAGCAGAAGCCGATCGCACGACTAATACAAGAACTTCTGCTAACGTCAGAGCATCTACCCGTTGTGCTGCCCAGTGATCTGCTCGAAGTTCCCGTAACAGTAATAGTTCTTGCCAGAGAGACTCAGTTTTAGGAAGCCAAAAGGTCAATTGACGAATCCAGTTTAACCAGAAGAAATAGAAAGTATCGTGGTAGTAAGCATGAGCTTCTTCATGGTTTAGGACTGCCTCAATCTGCTCCTCTTGAAGAGATTGTAGTAATCCCTGACTCACCACTAACTCAGAACTCCAAAAACCAACTTGAGCGGCAAATAAAGCAGGGGTTTCTAAAACTCGTCCCGTTCTCCCTGCAATTGTCGTTAACTGGAGTGAGCGAGACTGCTGGAGCGATCGCCATTGCTGCCCCAAAAGGTAAGCAAGAGATATTCCTGTAATGGTGAGAAATCCTAAAGCAATGTGACACCCTACCCAACCGACTGAATGCCACAACATCGTGCCGTGGTGTCCCATGCTAAAAACAGTGATGATTGTCGTCAGCAATAGAATAGGTGGAAAAAGGAACGCACCTAAAGCCTGTTGCCAACGATCAGCCCAAGTGCCTGAAGAGCGGCACCAGAAAAGCCTGATTAGTACCGTCGTGCTTACTGCCAGCAGGATGATGTTTAGATGCATTACTGCTCCTTCTTAGCTTGTCGTGCAGCGCGAATACGTTCAGCGATCGCCTCAATTTGGTCTAAGCTTGCTACATCCAAGCTATCTGCAAACGCTGCAACTGTGTCTGGATCGCTTACCGCTAAAAACCGATTCAGTTGGGCATGAGCTTGTAGCACTCTGGCTTCTTCTTGAGATATCCGAGGTTGCCACTGAAAAGCTCTTTCCTGCTTATGGCAAACAACCCAACCTTTCTGCGCTAAACGATTTAAAACAGTCGTAACAGAGGCTTGGGCAAGTTCGCGATCGGGGTCAGATAGAATGCGATCGTGAATCTCCTTGACGGTTGCAGATTCAAGTTCCCAAAGAATACTCAAGATTTCACTTTCTAGTGAACCCAATGTAAGTTGTTTAGGGCGATGGTCAGGCAGGGGTGACATGGGTAATAAGAATTCAAACTTGAGAGTAGTGTACACCGCATATCAGAATTGATGGTCAAGTACGACAAACTATCTGTAAGTGGTTGTTATGTTTGACAGAGCGTCTTTTGACAGCATTCTCAGTTGTAGGGCATATTCATCACGCCTCTACTTTTAGCAAAAGACACCAGACATGAGCGAATCCTCAGCAGATCTCAATCAGCCCTCAACCCTACCATCTCTTGGCAATCGGTTTTACCGCACTGTCTGGCGTTGGCACTTCTACGCTGGACTGTTTGTGATCCCCTTTATGCTCATTCTGGCAGCAACAGGTATTATTTATCTTTTCAAACCTCAGCTAGACACTGCCTTATATCACAACTTAATGTTTGTGCAGTCTCATACAATTGCACTGTCTTACACCAAGCAGTTACAGTCCGTTCAACAGTCATATCCTGATGCGATAGTGACTCAAATTACGCCCAATATTGCACCTAACCGCAGCACTGAAGTGCTGTTAACGACGGCTGATGACCGTAATCTCATGATCTTTGTAGATCCTTATACTGGGAAAGTGCTAGGCGATCGCGATGAGAACCGCAATCTCCAGGCGATCGCTCGTAAGATTCACGGCGAGTTACTGATGGGCAAGCTAGGAGATTATTTAGTTGAGTTGGCTGCCTGTTGGGGCTTGGTATTGTTAATTTCGGGATTGTACTTGTGGTTGCCACGCCATCAGTTCTCCGTATTAGGAACCCTGGTTCCCCGTCTATGGAGCAAGAATAAGCGTGTGTTTTGGCGAGACTTACATGCTGTTCTAGGGTTTTATGGCATTCTTTTAATTAGTTTTCTGATTCTTACAGGTTTACCCTGGACTGGTTTTTGGGGAGAAACTTTTGCTCAAGTGTACGCACAGTTTCCAGCCCAAATGTGGGATGACATTCCCAAATCAACGGTATTGACGGGCTCACTCAACCAACAGGGACAAGTTGTGCCCTGGGCAGTCGAACAACTACCAATGCCTCAATCTACTGCATCCGAACATAATAATCACTCCGGTCATGGCGATGCAGATTCTCCAACTTTTCAAGATGGCATTGCCGCTGGCACTCCGGTCAATCTTGACTTTGTAATTGCGTTAGCCCAAGCAGAGGGTGCGCCTCCTAGCTTTAGTGTGGCTCTGCCTGAAGGAGAAACGAGCGTGTATACGGTCTCAGCGTTTCCCAACGATCCGACTCAGGAAGTGACAATGCACATCGATCAATACAGTGGCGACGTGTTAGCAGATGTGCGATGGAGAGATTATGGACTGGTTCCCAAGGCGGTAGAAATGGGAACCGCGATTCATATGGGAAGGTATTTTGGATTGGCAAACCAATTGCTAATGCTAATTGCAGCATTGATTGTGATGTTGCTTTCAATCACAGGAGCCGTGATGTGGTGGCAGCGCCGTCCCCAAGAATCTGGGTTAATCGGCGCTCCAGCCATGCCGCCGCATGTGCAGAATTGGCAAACTCCACTCGCAATTGTTGCCATTCTAGGACTAGCATTTCCTCTAGTTGGGCTTTCGCTAGTGGTCGTGTTGCTGTTGGACTATTTTTTGTTGTCCCGCATTCCTGCACTCAAGCGAGTTTTTAACTGAGTCCGTTTACTAGGATAAAAGGGCACAGGGCTTAACCCTGTGCCCTTTTATCCTAATCCGTATGGCTATAGCTACAGCTTAAAGAGTAACGGCAATATCACTGCAGATTCAGCAAGGTAACTCTACTGGCTCAAAGCTGACTCTAACTGTTGACGAGCAGCAGCCAGTGCTTCGGCTAGTTTGCTTGGATCGCGCCCGCCTGCTTGGGCTAGATTGGGTCGGCCGCCACCACCACCACCACAGAGTTTGGCGATCGCCCCGATAAACTTCCCTGCCTGCAAACCTTTATCGTTTACACCTTTGCTGAAAGCCGCGACCAAACTCACTTTTTCGGCTTCAGGAACGGAACCTAATACAACAGCACCGTCCCCCAGCTTTTGCAAGAGGCGTTCGGCAACGGTTTTGAGAGAATCTGGGTCAACGCCTTCTAGTTCTGCAACGAGCAGTTTGAAAGAACCGACGGAAACAGCTTGCCCCAGCAGTTGGTCAGATTTTGCCAGGGCAAGTTCTCCCTTAAGCTGATCAAGTTGCTTTTGCGTCGTCTTCAGTTCGGTTTGCAGGGCAGTAATCCGTTCGGGCAGTTCTTCTGGCTTTGCTTTGAAGCGATCGCCCAGCTCCCGCACGACCTGATCGCGCACATTCAAATAATCCAGCACCGCCGGGCCAGCCACCGCTTCGATGCGGCGAATCCCTGCGGCTACGCCCGACTCTGAGACGATTTTAAACACGCCAATTTCAGCCGTGTTACTCACGTGGGTGCCACCGCACAGCTCCATCGAGACACCGGGAAAGTCTAGCACCCGCACTTCGTCGCCATATTTCTCGCCAAACATAGCGATCGCCCCTTTTGCCTTTGCCTCAGCGATCGGCAAAATGCTGATATGAGCCGCGTGTGCTTCCGAAATCCAGGTGTTAACTTGCTCCTCTACCTGCTGAATTTCTTCTGGCGTGAGCGGACGAGGGCAGTTAAAGTCAAATCGCAGGCGATCGAATGCCACTAGGGAACCTGCCTGGGAAATCGAGTCATCCACCAGCTTTTTCAGTGCTGCTTGGAGCAAATGAGTTGCGGTGTGGTTTGCCTGAGCGCGACGGCGGCAGGCGAGGTCAATTTGAGCAGTGACGCGATCGCCCACCTGCACTGTTCCTCGCTCAACTTTGCCAAAGTGGACAAACAGCGCCCCTTCTTTTTTCACATCCTCGACTCGCACCACAACGGTGTCGCCGCTGAGATAGCCGCGATCGCCAATTTGTCCACCTGACTCAGCGTAGAAAGGCGTTTGGTCCAGCACGATCTGCACTTCGGTGCCTGCCTCAGCCGCCTCGACTGACTTACCCTGCACCAGCAGCACCTTCACTTCAGCCCCACCCGAAAATTGGGTATAGCCCAGGAATGCAGTTTCGTTCAGGCTTTCTGCCAGTTTGTCTAGCGTGCCCTGCACTGTTAGATCAATCGTTTCGTGGGCAGCCTGGGATCGCTGCCGCTGCTGCTCCATTTCTGTCTCAAATCCTGCTACGTCTACCGTCAGTCCCCGTTCCTCAGCCACTTCCTGGGTCAGCTCCAGAGGAAAACCGTAGGTGTCATACAGGACGAAAGCATCGTGACCAGAGATTTCTTTGCCGGACTTTTCTACCCGCGTCAAAATTTCTGACAGCAGCTTTTCGCCCCGATCTAGGGTTTCCAGGAAGCGGGATTCTTCCAGTAGCAGTTCTGCTTGAATTGCTTTTTCTCGCGCCCGCACACCGGGATAAGCCTCCTCGGAGATGGCGATCGCCACCTCTGTCACCTCATTAATAAATGGCTTGTCGATACCAATCAGCCGCCCATGTCGTACCACCCGCCGAATCAACCGACGCAGCACATAGCCACGACCCAAGTTTGACGCAGAAATGCCATCGGCGATCATGTGCATCACTGCTCGCACGTGGTCGCCAATTACTTTCAGCGAAACTTTGGTTGATTCATCGCTTTTGGCGTAGTCGATCCCAGCAATCTCAGCCGCCTTTTTGACAATCGGAAAAATTAGGTCGGTTTCGTAGTTATTGGGGACCTGCTGGAGAATTTGCGCGACTCGCTCCAGTCCCATTCCTGTGTCAATATTTTGGTTTTGCAGTGGAGTCAGGTTGCCTTCAGCATCCTGGTTGTACTGCATAAACACGAGGTTATAGAACTCAATGAAGCGTGTGTCATCTTCCAAGTCGATGTGGTCGTCGCCCAGTTCTGGATGGAAGTCGTAATACAATTCTGAGCAAGGACCGCAGGGTCCGGTGGGTCCAGAGTTCCAGAAGTTGTCTTTCTCATCCATGCGCTGGATTCGGTGCGCCGGGATGCCGATCTGGTCGCGCCAGATCGCAAAAGCTTCGTCATCTTCCCGAAATACGCTAACCACTACCCGCTCTGGTGGAAAGCCTAGCACTTGAGTCGATAGCTCCCATGCCCAAGCGATCGCCTTCTCCTTGAAGTAATCGCCAAAGCTAAAATTACCTAGCATTTCAAAGAAAGTCTGGTGCCGCGCCGTTCGCCCGACATTCTCAATATCGTTGGTGCGAATGCACTTTTGCGCTGTCACCGCTCGGTTAAACTCAGCCTGACGCTGCCCCAAGAAAATCGGCTTGAAGGGCAGCATCCCGGCGATCGTCAGCAGCACCGTCGGGTCCTCGGGCACCAGCGAGGCGCTGGGCAACACCTGATGTGCCCGTTCTGCGTAGAAGTCGATGAACGTTTGTCGAATTTGAGCGCCGCTTAGGTAGGTCAACATGGGGATACTTGCTTCAGGCTGAAATGCTTATGGCACTTTACATCACGGTTGCTAAGAATCTGGAATTTGGCATCTGCCATTGTTCTTAGCAATACTTAAGAACCTATTCTCTATTCTCAATCATGGCGCGAGATTCGACAAAGCCTACCACAGAGTTCCGGCAAGTTCGCTGCAAATTAAGTTTTTTGAGAACTGCAAACTCAATGGCTGCAAACTCAGCGGACAGAATAACAACCGGGAGAGTCCTTCCCCGTTTCTGATAAAGCTGCTTGATGATGACCATAGTGCTAGCACCTATGCGAAGCCCCTTAGTTTTTGCAGGACTCTGTACAGGAGAAAGTTTCGATCCCCGCAGGAAGCACCGCACCTACCCAACTTCCAGGAAAACTCTGAGGAATTATGACAACTCTCATAAAGATCCTACAAGATTCAGAAATTCTTCCCGGCTTGCGCGTAGCTAGTTGAACTGTGGGTACACTTGGACATGCAAAGTCGCATTTGACTAAGCCTGTTGATTGAGTCAATTTGAGCAACAGCTAACCTCCCTGTTGTCAGATTTGCTGCCCAAAGATGCAACTTCTCGTGTTTGAGTAGTTTCCCCACTACGTGCAGACCGCCAGGTTAAGAAGCATGAGCCCTCATATCTTCAAATATTTGAGCGATCGATCAGAGGTTCACTTCAAGTACAATCCTAATCTTTAAAGCAGGCTCGTCGTTTATCAATGAATGCTTCGATTCTTGTAGTTGGGGGCAACAGTTTTCTCACAACCTTTATTGCTCTGGTTCAGCAGGTTGCTGCTTTTACGGTAGAGGTTGCATCTGATCCAAACGAAGCAATGCCGTTGATTCAGGCTCAACAACCTGATTTGCTAGTGATGCAAGCAGAACAACCAGACACGCTTGAGCTTTGTCAGCAAATTAAGGACCAAAGCCGACTGGCTTGGATTTACTGCATCCTTGTTGCAAATTGGGGCGGAGTCGCAGCGCTAGGAAACCCACCTGCACAATTAGATTTGGAATCAAAGCTGAAGGCTCTGGACTCCAAAGCAAAAGCACTAGAGTCTGGGGCTGATGCTTGTCTAAATTTGGCGCTCGATCAATTCGACTCAGAATCGTTCGAAGAATTGCAGACCCGAAGCTTAAATGATGCGATCGCCAAACAAAAGCGCTTGTTTTGCGCCCAAATTCGGGCTGGACTGCGACGGGTGCAAAACCACCGAGAATTGATGAGGACGAATGATTTGCTGTCAGCGATCGCCCTTTCCGATCCCCTGACTGAGTTAAACAATCGTCGTGCCTTTGAGTGGGAGCTGCCGCGCCAAATTCACAACTCTAGGGCGCGAGAAATGCCAATCAGCCTGATCATGCTGGACGTGGACTTTTTTAAGACAATCAACGATAGCTATGGTCATTTAGTGGGCGATCGCGCCCTGCAATTGTTGTCAGCTCGTCTGAGACATAACCTACGGTTTTACGACACGCCCTTTCGCTATGGTGGTGAAGAATTTGTCGTGATTTTGAGCGACACAGGCTTTCAAGAAGCTGGCTTAATTGCTCAACGTCTTTGCCGTCTTATGGCTAACCAGCCTTTCAACATTAGCGATACCCTCAACTTGACCATTACCGTTAGCGTGGGTGCTGCCTCTTTATTAGACAGCGACGACACCAAGGGAATTAGCCTTTTGGAAAGGGCAGACCGCAATTTGCTCAAAGCAAAATCGCTTGGACGCAATCGAGTGGTGAGCGAAGAGGGAGAGTGAGGAGGGGCTACTGTACGAAGTAGGGAGTTGACTTGTGAATGCGAACGGCATTCCCCAAATGCTATAAACTTGCTAAGCATTACTTCCCCTTCCCCTCCATGCTTTCTCGACGCGCTTTTCTTAAAACGGCGGCTGCAACGGCAGCTTTATCGGCGACCGCCCACCCCAAAGCAGGATTAGCAGCGGCAGCAGCAAAACCTACCCGCTTGCAGCCTGGAGCGGTCGTCGGACTCATCAGCCCTGCTAGCGCTACATTTGTGCGGGAAGATGTCGAGATTGTGATGGATGCAGTACGGGGGCTAGGACTAGTTCCCCGGCTCGCCCCACACCTGTTTGACCGATATGGCTACCTGGCTGGACAAGACCAGGATCGGGCTGAAGATGTGAATCAGTTTTTTGCTGACCCAGAGATAGCAATGCTGCTGCCAATTCGGGGTGGCTGGGGCTGTAGCCGCATGTTGCCCTATTTGGACTATGATTTGATTCGCCAGAACCCGAAGATTTTAATTGGCTTCAGTGACATTACGGCGCTGATTTTGGGAGTGTCTGCTCAAAGTGGACTAGTGACGTTTCATGGGCCAAATGGGCTATCGGGCTGGCGAACCGCGCAAACGGATTTTTTCAGGCGAGTGCTGTTTAATGCAGAAAGAGTCACTTTTGAGAATCTGGTCGATGGGGATGATGGCGATCGCCTGATGCAAACGCGATACCGTCTCCAGATCATCACCCCTGGTCAAGCGCAGGGTAAGTTAATCGGCGGCAATCTGTCGGTCATTTCAGGGATCGTTGGCTCTCCCTATATGCCCAACCTGGAAGGTGCCATCCTGTTTTTAGAGGACATCGGCGAAAACATCTACCGCATCGATCGAATGATCACGCATCTCAAACTTGCGGGGGTATTCGATCGCCTATCGGGTCTGATTTTTGGGCAATGCACGAACTGCACTCCCGACGAAAGCTATGGCTCCTTGACGCTGGAAGAAGTAATTTGGGGACACATTCAGCCCTTAGGAATTCCAGCCTGGTATGGGGCTACGATCGGGCATTTGGAGACAATTTTGACGTTGCCTATCGGGCTAGAGGTGGCGATCGATGCAGACCGAGGCACGATTGAGATGCTGGAAGCAGCGGTTGTGTGAGTTTACGCAAGTGCTGGCTCAATTCACGCTTAAATAGGTGAAGCTCTTTACGTGGTGTACGAGTTTTTGTGACTGAGATCAAAAAACCTGCTCGCTCTCTGGCGGGAATTGCCGGAATTGTGGCGATCGCCACCCTGATCAGCAAGGTCTTTGGACTAGTGCGTCAACAGGCGATCGCCGCTGCCTTTGGGGTGGGCGCTGCTGTTGATGCCTACAACTATGCTTACGTGATCCCCGGCTTTTTGTTTGTGCTGCTGGGCGGCATCAACGGCCCATTCCACAGTTCGATCATCAGCGTGCTGGCAAAACGACCGAAAGAGGAAGCCGAACCGCTGATCGAGACAGTGACGACCTTAGTCGGTGGGTTGCTGCTGCTGGTGACGATTTTTCTGATGATATTTGCCGATCCGTTGATTCAACTGATCGCACCGGGAACGACCCCTGAGGTGAAGGCGATCGCTGTCGAGCAATTCCGCATCATGGCTCCCCTAGCCGTCTTCTCAGGGCTAATTGGGATTGGCTTTGGCACGCTCAATGCCGCTGATCACTACTGGCTGCCGTCTGTCAGTCCGCTATTTTCTAGCGTTACTGTAATCATCGGAGTTTGGTTTTTTTCTGATGAATATGGCGCAGTTGTGCTGGCGTGGGGAACTTTAGCGGGCGCAATTTTGCAATGGCTGGTGCAAATTCCCACTCAGTGGAGAGCAGGTATGGGGACGCTGAGGCTGCGGTTTAACCTAAAGCAGCCCGGACTGGATGAAATTTGGCGACTGATGGGGCCAGCTACTCTTTCCTCTGGAATGCTGCTGATTAGCGTTTACATCAGCTTGCTGTTTGCTTCTCAGCTTCCGGTCGGGGCAGCTTCGGCACTGGGCTATGCTCAACTTCTGTTTCTCACGCCGCTGGGTATTCTCTCCAATGTGATTTTGGTGCCGTATATGCCAATTTTCTCTAAACTGGCAGCGCCCGAAAATTGGGGAGAGCTAAAGCAGCGAATTCGTCAAAGCCTAGTCTTGACTGCTTTTACCATGATGCCCGTCGGCGCACTGTTGGCGGTGCTGGCGCTGCCTGCGGTAAGGATTGTCTATGAGCGGCAGCAGTTTACCCAGCAAGATTCTCAACTTGTGGCATCGGTGCTGCTGGCGTATGCGGTTGGCATGTTCTTTTATCTGGGAAGAGATGTCTTGGTGCGCGTGTTTTACGGGTTGGGGGATGGCAATACGCCGTTTAAGGTCAGCCTTTGGGGACTGTTGCTGAATGCGGTTTTCTGTTTCCTCTTTACCAAGCAGTTTGGAGCCGCAGGTTTAGCCCTGGCAACGGTAGGCGTGAATCTTGTGTCAATGGCAGCTTTGCTTTGGGTGCTCAATCGTCGTCTGCGGGGGTTGCCTTGGCGAGAAACAGGTTTACCGATTTCAGGGTTGGCAGCAGGTAGCATTTTGGCGGGGGTTGTGTCCTGGGCGGCACTGTGGGGTCTTCAATCCCTATTGGGGACAGAGGGGCTATTGATTCAATTGATCAATCTGAGCATCGCTGGATTAGCAGGTCTGGGAGTTTTTGCCCTACTTGCAACTCGGCTGGGCTTGCCAGAGGTGGATTTGTTTATGAATCGGCTCCGGCAAAAGTTTGGGCGATCGTAGAAATCGCCGGATGAATTATGGATGAAATTGAACAGTAAGCTAGGAGTCCTTCCCATTACCCTGCTACACTATTGCACTGTTGCACATGCTGCTATGACATCAGGGTTTCCATCGAGCCTGTGAAACCATTGAAGGAGTATTGAATCGTCTCATGATTGTGCGTCCCCAATCGTCTGTACAGCGTCGTAAACTTGCTTACAGCGGACTGTTTTTAATGATGTTGGTCAGTAGTTTGCTCAGTCCGTTTGCTTGGATGGGGCGATCGCAGGCACAGACTTCCCCCTACTGCCAACTGCCAGCCGACGAAATTGCTGAAAAAAGTGAACTGCGGGAAGAGGCAATAGGAGGCGATCGCGAGGCTCGAAACCGCTACAAAGACCTGCTCGACGAACACGCCGAACAAATCCGTCGCTGCCGCAACCAAAGCTGGCTGAAAAATCAGGCAATCTGGATTCGACTTTACCCCTGTGATGCTCAGGAGGGAGTGCTAGAAGACATCCTCGATCGCATGGTCAACCGGGGCTATAACCAGGTTTACGTCGAAGTGTTTTATAACGGTCAGGTGTTGCTGCCGCAGTCACAAAACCGGACTCCCTGGCCGTCCACGATTCGCACACCCGGTCATGAAGATGTGGATTTATTGGCAGAGGCGATCGCCAAGGGGCAAGAACGCGGGCTAAAAGTCTACGCCTGGATGTTTATGATGAACTTTGGCTACTCGTACGCCCAGCGCCCTGGAGCGGAGCAGCTTCTAGCGATCAATGGCTACGGGCAAACTAGCCTCAACTTCAACACTGCAGCGGGTTTAAACTCCGACGTTGGCGCAATCAGCTCCGAAGAAACATTTGTTGACCCTTACAACAACCGTGCTAAGCAAGACTATTACGCCCTGGTGCAGGCAGTGGTTCAGCGCCGTCCTGACGGGGTGTTGTTTGACTATGTGCGCTATCCCAGAGGCACAGGTCCTGCATCGGTAGCCAGCCGCGTTCAGGATTTGTGGATCTACGGTTCAGCGGCTCAGCAGGCTCTTTACAACCGGGCACTCAATCAGAAGGGGCGGGAGCTAATTCGCCGCTACATTAGCCGAGGCTACATCAATGCTTCTGATTTAGACTCGCTGGACAGCCTCTACCCCACCGAAGGTGAACCGCTGTGGCAAGGGCGAGAGCTAAATTATTACTCACCTACTGCCACGTCAGGAGAACGTCGCCCTATCATTCAATCGCAGCTTTGGCGGTTGACCGTTGCTCATGCGATCCAGGGTGTACTGGATTTTCTCGCTATGGCGGCCTTGCCCGTACAGCGCCAGGGAATTCCAGCTGGGGCAGTGTTCTTCCCCGACGCTAACCAGACGATTGGGCAGGGGTATGATTCTCGCCTTCAGCCCTGGGATCGGTTCTCTAGCAGTCTGGAATGGCACCCCATGTCCTACGGGGTTTGCGGCGGCAATAACACGTCTTGTATCACTTCTCTAGTGCAGCGAGTCACGTCCCAGGCACCTCCCGGCACCCGAATCAGCCCTGTCCTAGCAGGCACCTGGGGACAGGCGGTGAGTAATCGCCCTTCCCTGGAAGCACAGATGCAGGCAATTCGGCAGGTTGCCCCACAGATCAATTCCATGAGCCACTTTGCCTATTCCTGGCAAGAGCCGCAGTCCGATCGCGATCGCAAATTTTGCCAACTCCGCTAGGTCACGGTTTGATACAAAGCTACCTGTGATGCTGGAGTTCCCTGTAGGGTCGTTTCGCGAAACGACCCTTTCCCCTGTAGCTTGTTTTGGTAAAAATGGTCTAACTGTCGCTGCCCTGATCCAACCCCTTACAATCAGGTTAGCCAACTTCTGAGGGGGCGATCAGTGCTGGTGAGGTCGTGATGAAACGAGCATTCCGAATCGAGACGCTGCAATGGATCTTCGGCGTTTTTCTGATCTTGCGCGGAATCGTCATGCTCATGGTGCCACACCAGCTAGACATGACTGTCTTTGTGTTTATTCAGTCGCAGTTCTTTCGGTTGGCGTTGCTTCAGGCGATCGGTGGAATTGCACTGATTACCGTTGCCGTACTGATGCCCAAACGCCGATGGCTGCTCTTTGCTCATGGGCTGGCTGCGAGTGCCTTCTTTCTATCGGCAGTTGGTCCATTCCTAAGCGGAACCTGGACTGGTGTGACGGGCTATAGCACGATGGCGCTAGGAACGCTTGTGGCACCGTTTTTGCCTCGCACTGGCGATCGCCCTTTCCGGTCTGACTCCCCGTCCAAAGCGATTGATCTATTTGCGATCACAATGGCAGTTAGAGTAATTTTGCATGGACTCAACTGTTTGCCGCCACTCAATCAACAGCTGGGTGCAAGTTTCTATGATGCTACCCGTTCTTACCTGCCGATTTATGGAGCCGGGTATATTGTCGGCGGGTTGCTCCTAATTGGGGTTTATCTTCATCCTCGTCCTCCCCGTTTGCTTTTCAACCTGGCGCATGGCTTCATTGGGGCTGTAATTTGGGCCTGGATGATTGGACTGGGGTTATCCAACTGGAACTCCGTAATTTATCACGGCGGGTTAGCAACTCCGCTAGCCGTATTACCCTGGCTCAGCCTGTACCTCCACCGCTTTGATCCTGCCTCCTTACGAACACGGCTAACGCTCGTTCTGGTTGGCGTGGTCACGATTCCCTTGCTGTTGACGGTTGCAGTTGCAACGCACTTAGAGGAACAAAATACAATCAGCCGATCGCTAGTTCTCCAGCAAACTTTAGCCAGCACATTAGCTGAAAATGTAACCAATTACATTAATCTGCATGAGGCAGCGGTACGGTCACTGGCAATTCAATCCAATCTGTTATCTCGTTCTGCGACACAGCAGCAAGCGTTTCTAGAGCAGTTTAATCAGCTTTATCCAGACATAGTTGTGCTGGCTACGTACGATGCGGCTGGAAATGCGATCGCCCGCAGTGACAATCGGGCACCCGGACCCTCCATTGCCGACTTGCCGCTATATGAGGACATTCGGCGCACGAGAACCCCTAAACTAGACATTCGGATTGGCAGACTTCTCCAGCGCCCTCTGTTTGCCTTTGCGGTTCCCATTCAAACGCCAACCAATCAACTTGTCGGAATCGCAACAGGTGCAATTGAATCAACACGCGTCGCTGCTCAGCTTACTCGAACCAGTATTAGCTCTGACCTCGAAGCTTACTTAGTGGATGGACAAGGACGTATCATTGCTCATCCTGATGCTGAATTGGTTGCATCCTTTACTGATTACTCCCAAGTTCCACCCGTTGCCCATCTATTGGCAACCAGCGATACTTTCTCGAATGGGCTGCGCTATTGGAATGAAGCTGAATGGCGGTTAGCAGGCTATGCTCAGGTTCCGGATTTGGGCTGGGGCGTGGTGGTTGATCGTCCTGCTGCAAGTGCGTTAGCGGGGGTTCACAGTCGGCGCAACACAGATATTGGAATCCTGTTTTTGATGGCGATCGCCGCAGTTGTGTTTGGCGTTCAGGTAGCTCATTGGTTAACTCAACCGCTGATGACCTTAGCTTATGCCGCAGGTCAACTGGCAGCAGAAGATATGAGGGCACCCCTACCCCAGAGTCGAATTACCGAAATCTCATACCTCTCAACCGTATTTGGACAAATGCGCGATCGCCTATTCGAGCGAACTTTGGAGCGCGATCGCGCCGAAGCCGAAATCCGACAGTTTAATGCCACCCTCGAACAGCGAGTGCAGGAACGTACGACTCAGCTAGAACTGGCTAACAAAGAGTTAGAATCCTTTTCCTACTCGGTTTCCCACGACCTGCGGGCACCTTTTCGCCACATCAACGGCTTTGTTGAACTGCTGCACAAGCGAGTCGCTGGCACCTTGGACGAAACGAGCGTGCGCTATCTAAACACCATTGCTGACACGGCTCGATATGCAGGGCAGCTAGTCGATGACCTATTATCATTTTCTCGCATGGGACGAGCCGAACTGCGCTATATGGCGATCGACATGAATATCCTAGTCGATGAAATCAAGCGCGAACTAGAGCGAGACACTACCGAACGAACCATCCATTGGCAAGTTGAACCCTTACCTCAAATTCAAGGCGATTTGAACATGATCCGCCTTGTGGTTCGCAACTTGTTGGAAAATGCTGTGAAATATACCTTCCTTTGCGATGAAGCCCAAATTACAGTCGGCAGTGTAGATGATCCTCACAAGTTCGTGTTTTTTGTCAAAGACAACGGTGTTGGGTTTGATATGCAATATTCCCACAAACTATTTGGAGTATTTCAACGCTTACACAGTGACTCTCAATTTAAGGGAACAGGGATTGGGCTTGCCAATGTTCAACGCATCATTTATCGACACGGAGGACAGGTTTGGGCAGAAGCAGAAGTTGGCAATGGTGCTACTTTCTATTTCTCGTTGCCTAAACACTTAGAGCATTTAGAGAAGGTTTGAGAAAGGGTCTAGGCGTTGTGCTTGGTAGCTTGCATCACTCATTCAGCGTCTATGAAGCCTTTGATCATTGCTACTACGTTTTAGGGTGCCCTTAGTTGAGTGGTGGTTCTATTGTGGCAGAGGGAAGGAAAGAAGGGAAAAAGAGGGGCGATCGCCCTTGTGCCAGTTCTGAAGCTTCAACTTTGGAGAGCGAGGTTGAGCTAATAGACCTGTCGGGGAATAAGGGAGAATAGGGAACAGTGACGAGATAAGACGATGCTAGACATCCAACGAGTGCTGAACCACGACCGGTTACTGCGGGCACTAACAGGGTTAAA
>NZ_JACJPC010000145.1:0-3532 GCF_014695875.1 Leptolyngbya sp. FACHB-541
GAATCAGCCTTCAAAGTCATTTACCTAGCCATCCAGAATATTTCCAAAAAATGGACGATGCCGATTCGAGACTGGAGACCTGCTCTAAATCAGTTTGCAATTATGTATGATGACCGCTTTCCTCTCTAAATTTAGATCTTTGACACAGATCTATTTACATACCCTTCCGATGAGTTAGTGGATGAGTTTTTGGCAGCTGATCGGTGTGTGTTCAGCGTGCCGATGTACAACTTCAGCATTCCGTCCAACTTCAAAGCCTACATCGATCAAGTGGTTCGTGTGGGTCGCACATTCACAGAGGAGGAGGGTCAAGTCAAAGGACTTGCGAACGGTAAAAAAGTGTTGTTCATCACATCACGAGGCGCTGAGTTTGGAGCAGGGTCTCCTTATGAAGGATGGGATTGTCAGGAACCTGCGCTCCGGTATGCTTTTCAATTCATGGGTGTGACTGACATTCAGTTCATTCATGCCAATGGTCTAGATCTGGGAGACGAGGCACGAAAACGGGGGCTAGACGAAGCACAATCTAAAATTCAAGAATTAGTTGGCGGTTGGTAGCACCAGCTAGCTAACAAGTCGATAAAGCGGGCAGTTGAGAGATTTTGGTGGTGATGCAAAGGTTATCTGCTGCCGCTTATTTTGGCCGTTAGCCTACACTTTTTTGAAGTTCTTCTTCTTTACGTTACAAGTAGGTAGTATGTCTTCATTTGTCTTAAATCAAGACGGTCGACCAGCAGCCTTTGTGCTGGGTGGTGATAAAGCTATATGGCGTCAATGGACAGATAACACAGGAACATGGGGACCGTGGGTTAGCTTGGGAGGACAGTGGAGCCGCTTTACCGTAGCTACCAACCAAGACGGTCGGCTTACAGTTTTTGCTATCGGCTTAGACAATGTTATGCAGCGCTGCTCCCAGATTGCACCTAATGGTTCATTCGGTGACTGGAGTTCCTTTAGTGGTCAGTGGCAACAACTCGCTGTAGCTACCAATCAAGACGGTCGGCTTACAGTTTTTGCTATCGACTTAGACAATGTTATGCAGCGCTGCTCGCAGACATCTCTTGTCACAGTGCCCACTTGAGTCTCTTTAGGAAGGAGATTGCTAGGCTGAGGATCGGGTGTTGAAGAGAGGTCGAGATCATACCGCACAAGGTTTGAACTAGTTGGGGCATAACGATTGACTCTGGCAAAATAGGTACCAGTTCCAACAGAACGATTGATTGAATCATCAACATTACCGCCTCTAGTAGAGCTTGCAACAAACGGATCAGAGCTATCAAACACTCCATTGCCGTTCTCTCGATATAAAGCCAAGTCAGCATCACCACCTCGAATGTTGTTAAGAGATAGGTTTACCTTACTTGTTCCAACTGTGAACTTAAATACATCAGTCGCATCTTGTGGAGTTACGGAATAGCCATTGCGGCTGATAGGAGTACTCGTTAAAGTGCCAAGCGTGTAGTTAGCCATTGTGTTCTTCCTTTATGTCAATCAGTCACTGGGTTTAGCAAAGTTCTATTGAAGTAGAACCTTATGATTTACAAGATAGGGAGAAACATTAGAAGAATCACGTACTATTTGCGTAGGCTTGAATACAGAGAAATGAATAGTTTATTAACAAAATTACGTTGGAGCTACACAAAAGTGTATTCGGTGACCTCATTTTTTACAGGGGACTAAGCTCGACCTTATCCAATTAGAGAGGAGGAGAGGTAGCAAAATCAGGAAAGCGTTATTGAATTTTGCCTGATGAATTTGCTACTGAAAGAATTTGTGTCGCTGATCCGAATGTTTGCGCCTCTATTTTCCAAGTGAGGTGGGAAGGGGCGGTAGTGTTGCTGGTAGGAGCGATACCTGCCCCTGGAGAACGCATGGTGAGCGCAATCTTACGGGTGATAGGGACTAGGACAGGAGCAACAATTTCAGCGCTGTCATCGCGTGCTCAATCAGGCGGTGTGATCAAACCGTCAAGCCAGTCGGTGCTCTTGCAACAGCTTGTGAGCGGGTTTGCCTCAAGTGCAGTGTTAGTGATAGGAATAGACGACACAATTGAGTGGCGTGGAGGGAAACTAGTTGAGGCACAAGGTATCTACCGGGATCCCGTAGGTTCTAGCCAGAGTCGCTTTGTCAGAATGAGCGGACTGCAATGGTTGAGCCTGATGCTGCTGGTTGAGATTCCTTGGGCAAAGCGGGTTTGGGTACTGCCATTTCTCACGACCCTGACTCCCTTAGAGCGCTATCAACAGCACCAAGGGCAACGGCACAAAACGCCAGTCGAGTGGAGTCAGCAGGTGCTCAAGCAGGTACAAGGAACTTTTACCTCATGGTTGCTCAAATTATTTGATTACCAGAGGGACTGTACTGCCGATTCTCAACCCTCATTTCACAACAAGTCTATTATTGCAATAGTCTCCTCAAATAGGTCAGGATATCGACAAACCTATTCCCCTACTGACATAACCGAATTACTTTTTGGGATTGGAACAGGATAAGTTCCAATTCTGCATTATGGGCTTGCAAGTCTTACCTTAATGCCGAGGATGCGATTGCAGGTTGTGTCGCAAAAACTAGCGAATGGTAAGGTAAGCAGGACGACACTCTTCTCCTTGCCCTCCGATGTCTACTCCTGTTCTGTTTAAGTGGCGGCACTTTCTGCCAGAAATCATCCTGCTGAATGTCCGTTGGTATTGTCGCTACGCCTTGAGCTACCGGGATTTGGAGGAGATGATGCAGGAACGAGGGGTGGAGGTAGACCACTCGACGATCAACCGTTGGGTGCTGAAGTACGCCCTGGGATTGGACAAACAGATTCGACCGCATTTGAAGCCGACGAATGATTCGGGGCGCATGGACGAGACGTATATCGAGATCAAAGGAGTGTGGAAGTATCTGTATCGCGCGGTCGATTCAGAGGGCAATACGCTGGACTGCATGCTGAGCGCCAAGCGAGATGGGAAGGCAGCAGTCCGCTTCTTTCGTAAAGTGCTCAAGGCACAGCATACTCAGACTCCCCGAGTGATTAACGTGGATAAGAATGCCGCTTACCCAGGGGCAATGGAAACACTGAAAGGAGATGAGACGATCATAGAAGAAACCGAGTTACGGCAGAGCAAGTATTTGAATAACGTCATTGAGCAAGACCATCGAAATATCAAGCGTATTGTGAAACCGATGATGGGGTTCAAATCGTTCAATAGTGCCGAAGAACTTTGAACGGAATTGAGGCAATGAATATGATTCGAAAAGGGCAAGTGAAAGGAATCGAACAAGGGAATAGTGTCTCTCAAGCCAAGTTGATTGAAGCAATATTTGGAGTTGGGGATTGTAAATTGAAGTGTGTCAAAGGTCAGAAGTTGAGATCTAATGAACTACTGAACCAGAGATAGAAACACATGACCTTTCAACCTGAACTGCTTGATCAACTGCTACAAAGCTACGAGAAACCCGAAGACCTGTTGGGTGAAGGTGGGATTTTGAAACAATTAACCAAAGCCCTTGTAGAACGCTGCTTAGAGGCAGAAATGAAGACCCA